>DAOVXU010000207.1 GCA_030635995.1 Arcobacter sp.
ATTAATTATCTTGATACCCAATTTATAATGCCACGACTTGAAGATAAAGAGTTGCATTATGTAAATACTATTGTAAACATAGTCTTAACATATATTACATATAAAGACAAAAACTTTATAAAAGTAAATCAACTATAAAAGGTCTATTATGAAATATTTTTTAACTTTACTCCTACTCTACTCTTTCTCAATAGCTTCTGATAACTTAAGTCTAAAAGGTTTAACAAAAACTATGAATAGTGCAACAAATACTATCGATACAAAAGAGGTACTTATAAGAGTATCTAAAGATAGTGATAAATTTAACTTTAAAGCACTAAAAAAAGATCAAGCCTCAGTAAATACTCATATTCAAAGAGTTTTAAAAATTCAAGAAAACTTGAAAGAATTATCAAATTTTAGAACTAAGCTTGAACTAAATTATTTTGATATACAACAATTATCAAAAAATATTATAGATGCAAAAAGAAACTATAATAGAGATATAAATAAAATATATAAACAAAACAAAGAGTTAGATAGATACTCTTATCATGTTATTACATACCCTGCTGGTGACACTTACACTTCAGATTTAGAAAGTTATATAATAGATAAATATTCTATTAAAAAATATGATCAAAGTACAACCTTAAAAAAATCTCTCGCTTCTACTGATATGAAAAGTATCATTAAAACAGAAAAAGATTTTGGACAAAAAAAGATAGATATTGTATATGAGTATATTTTTAGAGCTAACAATATAATATTTAAAATTGTAAAAGTTACACAAAATCCATTTGTAAAATCTAATAAAACAACTTCAAATAAAGCTATTGATACAAAAATTGATCAATTTGCTGAATCAAAGATATCTATTTATGATTTAAATACTGAAAACTTTTTTACACTAATTCAAACTTTGGAAAATAAATTTAATTTTTCAACCCAAGATATGCAACCTTTTATAGATGCTGTAGAATCAAAAATTGATAGAATAAAAGTTAAAATAGATTTTAAAAATAGCACTAAAAAGATAAAATCTATTTTAACTAAACTTGAAAAAACACATATCAGACAAGCACAAGTGATAATAGAACTAGAATCAAAATTTACAATTAAAAAAGACACAAATATTTTAATTGAATCAAAACTAAATCAACTATTATTGGTAACTCAAAAATTATTGAAACCTTATAAGATACCACTTACAAGAGAAACAATTGGTAATTTAAGTATCATAACACCAAAAACTTATGTAGAAACAGTTGAGTTAAATGAAGAAAATGAGTATATACAAAGAAAAGTAAAATCATATATATCCAAAGTAAATATATCCGATTTAAAACAATCGGACACTTTAATAGATTTTTCAGATCTTTCAACTACAACAACTTCTAAACAAAAATCTATAAAATTTGAAACAATACATACTTTACCATACTTAAAACAAAACAACCAAATAGGACTTTTAATATTTACATCTATATCTATAAAAGATGATCTTACAGAGGATGATCTTTTAAGTTTTGATTTTAAATATGACACTATAAAATTTATCCCTGTAAAAAAAGGATATAAGACTATATTTGTTGCTCAAACAAAAGTATCTTTAGGTATTGTAAAAGAATTTTTAGAAACAAATTCTGCAAAAAGATATTTTGATCAGTATTGTATAGACAATTCTGATCTACCAGAAGAAGCTAAAAACTTTAAAACTGTAGATGAGGAGTTTTACAACTATCCTGCTATTTGTTTTAAAGTAGATAAGATAGAAAAATTTACAAAATGGATATCTGAAAAAACACAAAGAGATATAATAGTACCTGATGTAAGTGATTGGTCTTATGTGGCTACAAATTCTGATACTACTGATTATTGTTGGGGAAATCAATCTCCTGAAGAGTTAATTGAAGAGGAGATATTGCCAGAAAATATCTATTTAGAAAACAATGAAGAGTATTCTACTATTAGTAAGTTAGCAACATATCCAAAAAGTAAAACAGGAATATACGATATGTGTGGAAATGTTTTTGAGCTTGTGATACAAGAGGAAGAGTTAGCATACAAAGGAAATTCATTTTCTAGCTATATTGGGATGTCAAGTGATGAGGGTGAAGAGTACTCAGATGATGTAAACCCAACTTTAGGATTGAGACTATTTTATATAAAGGATTTAACAAATGAATAAAAATATATTAAAAGGGATATTGATTTTTGGATTGGTATTTTCTATAATTGGTTGTAGTAAAAGTAATACTATTAAGCAAATACCTGTAAAAAAAACAACAAAAACTATATCAAATGATGGAAAACCACTATGGATATCAAATCCAAATATGGATGGTTATATAGGTGTAGTATCAGTAGTATCAAAGAAGAAGATAAAAAATAAAAAGAAACTAACTTATATAGCTACCATGAAAGCAAGAGCTGAATTTCAAACAAGAAAAGGTACAAATATAGACTCAACATCTCAAACAAAAGTTGATTCAACTGGTAAGATGGATTATTCTGAAAAAGTTAAAATAAGCTCAACACATATCCAAACAACTAAATTAGTAGTTAAAAAAACATTTGAAGATAAAGATAACTTTTATATGTGGATGGTTGTGGATAAATAGGATGAAAAATATCCAAAATATTAAAGAACGGAGATATTATGCCAGAAATTTGTAGATTTTATGGAATCATTATAACAATGAATTATAATGAACATAATCCACCACATTTTCATGCCATCTATCAAGGTTATGAAGTAAGCATAGAGATAAAAACTGGAATAGTTAAAGGAAGTATGCCAAGAAGAGCATTAAAAATGATTTTTGAATGGTTAGATTTACATAAAGAGGAACTATTGGATGATTGGGAATTGGCTATAAATAGAAAATCTTTAGTAAAGATAGATCCATTATCATAAAAGGAGATAGTAATGTTTTTACATGTTAATCAAGCTGAATATTTAGATAATTGTAGCTTAAAATTAAAATTTAATAATAATGAAATAAAGCAAGTTGATTTAAGTAGTGAACTATATGGTGAAATTTTTGAACCTTTAAAAAATA
>DAOVXU010000162.1 GCA_030635995.1 Arcobacter sp.
GTAAATCTACAATATTAAAAGTATTTCTTGAAAGATTAAAAATAGATAGTGGGAGCTTTAAAAAAGGTGATTTTAAAGTTGGCTATTTTGATCAACAAAGGGAAATGCTTGATGAGAGTCGTTCTATTATGCATGTATTTTGTCCAGATGGTGGAGATCGAGTACACCTAAGTGATGGTAGAAATATGCATGTTTATGGTTACTTAAAAAACTTTTTATTCCCTAGAGAATATTTAGACAAAAATGTTAGTGTTTTAAGTGGTGGAGAAAAAAATCGTCTTGCACTTGCCCTACTTTTTACAAAAGAGTTTGATGTATTAATTATGGATGAGCCTACAAATGACCTTGATATCCCCACTATTAATATTCTTGAAGAGTATCTAGCCGCCTTTCAAGGTGCTTTAATATTTGTATCTCACGATAGATACTTTGTAGATAAAATTGCCAAAAAACTATTTATTTTTAAAGGTGATGGTTTACTTGAAGAGTCATTTCAAAAATATACAGAATTCTTAGAAGATGAAAAAGATGCTAAAGCAGTAGAAGAATATGAGAGAAATAATAAAGATAAAAAAGAACTAAAAACTATAACAACAAAAGAAACACCTATCATTCAACATAAGAAAAAACTATCATATAATGAGCAAAGAGAATATGAAAACTTACCAAAAGAGATAGATGAGATTGAATCTAAAATGCAAGATATAAATAATTGCCTTATGGATCCAATTTGTTATGAAGAAAAAGGAATTGGTACTGTTTCTAAAGAGTTAGATGATATAAGCAAAGTATATGATATAAAAGTTGAGAGATTTTTAGAACTAGAAGAGATAGTTGAAAGTTTAAATTAGATAAAATAATATAATAAATAGAAAGGTTTAACAATGACTTTAAAAGAGAGATTAAAAGCAGATTTAAAAGATGCTATGAGAGCAAAAGATATAGTAAGAAGAGATTCAATTAGAGCTATAAATACTATGATAAAACAGATTGAAGTTGATGAAAGAAAAGATTTAAATGACGAGGATGTTGTAGTTCTTATTGTAAAAGGTGTAAAGCAAAGAGAAGATGCAAAAGAGCAGTATATCAATGCTTCAAGAGATGATTTAGTTAAAATAGAACAAGAACAAATTGATATATTTGAATTATATTTACCAAAAAAACTTACTGATGAAGAGTTAGAAACTGTTATTTCTGAGATTATTGCTGAAGTAGGAGCTACATCTATGAAGGATATGGGTAAGATTATGAATCCTGCAAAACAAAAAGTTGGTGCAACAGCAGATGGAAAAAGAATCAATGAGATGGTTAAAAAACTTTTAGGATAATATTATGACAGTAACTAGTGCCATAGCAAAAGAAACATTATCAAATTTAGAAAAAAAATCTATTGCTGCAACTCCTAATGCCTATGCGAAAGAGTTTTGTATCTCAGCTAAAAAGATTAATCTTTCTACAAAAGAGTGTAGAAAATTTGAAGAGATTATTTTAAAATTATCCAAAAATGAACAAATTATTGTTAAAGAAAAAAGTTTAACTACATTTGAAGATATCATTCCTATCTTATTAAAAAGGGTAAATCAAGACAATATTGAAAATATGGCAACTCTTATAAATGATTCCTTACAACCATCAATATCTATTAATCTAAATGAAAATCTACATAAATTTTCTGTAAAAATTGGTAATTCTCCAGAATTAATATTTGAGAGTGATATACAAAAAGAGATTAAAAAGTTTATTGAACAAAGGATAACTTTAGATAAAAGTGAACTTGATAAAAAAGCAAAAGAGATAGCTAAAGTTATGACCTTTATGACTAAGTATTTAGCAGACGCCATAGATAGTAATTCTCATGGTTCATCAAGTATCTCAGATATAGCAAAAGATATTGAGTCATTAGATGCTTCAAATCATCAAGACTTGGTAAATATGAAAGGTAAACTGGTCGATGCTGCAAAATCTATAGAAGACGCTATGGAAAAAACTACCAATAAATTAAAAAATGGTCAAAGTCAAGTACAGTCACTACAAAGTAAAGTTGTACAATTAGAAAAAGAACTGGAAAATTCTAAAAAAGAGAGTGATATTGATCACTTAACAGGTCTATTAACAAGACGAGCTTATGATAGACATTCTAAAAAAATTGAAGAATTATATAAAAGAAATAATATAGATTATTCTCTTGTATTCTTTGATATTGACCATTTTAAAAAAGTTAATGATGATTATGGACATGATGCGGGGGATGTTATATTAGCAACTTTTGCAAAAGTATTACTAAAAAGTACTAGAGATTTAGATATAGTTGGAAGATATGGTGGGGAGGAATTTATTGCTATTTTACATTTTAATGATTCCAATGAAATAAAATCATATATAAAAAGAGTTAAATCAATAGTTACAAGTCATAAATTTAAATATAAAGAATTAAAAATACCTATAACTTTTAGTGCAGGAGTTACAATAAGAAGTGAAAATAGATCATATGATGATACTATTCAAATTGCAGATAAACTCCTGTATCAGGCAAAACATACAGGAAGAAATAAAATTATTTTCCAAGATGGAGATGAATTATAATAAAACTAATTTAGCATTAAGATCAATTACTTTAATGCTAAAAATAGGAATAACCCCAAACCAAAAATCATAACAGCACCTATCATCTCAAATATATATGCTTTTGTTTCAAAAAATCCATTTGATTTTTTACTTAATGCAATAGAAAAAATACCTGCAAGAGATATTGTAAGTCCCATCCCTATACTCATAAATATAGCTGCTAAGATACCTAATATATAATGCTTTAAAACAATACAAAACAAAACTATAGTCATCACACCAGGACAAGGTACAACACCTGCACTAAAGGCTACGGCATATTCACTTTTATTTTTAACTTTTTCTTTTTTCTCTTTCTCTTTTCTATGTTTATATGCTTCATATATTAAATATAACCCAATAAACATAATCATCACAGCAGATATTTGCATAGCTATATTAGAAAAATCATTGAAATTTCTTCGAAACATTGTTTTTAAAATAAAAAATATTCCAAATGTAAATATCAAAGCAGAAAAAGCGTGAATAATAGATATCATATATCCTATCTTAAATGCTTTTTTATAGTTATGTTGGTTACTATTTGATGTAAAATAAAAGGCGACTAAGGCTTTACCGTGCCCAGGACCAGCTGCATGAATCATACCATACAAAAATGAAATTCCTAAAATAATTAAAGATACACTTACACTATTTTCATCATTTAAACTTCTTATGGTTGTTGATATATAGCTATTTAATTGATATTGTAACATCACTAGCTGTTTTAAAAATTGATTATAAAATTCCACTATTTTAACTCCAATCTATATCCAAAATAAAAATCATTATCCAATTCACTAACTTTTGGTGTTGCTCCAACTATCTTTATAAACTCTTTCTTAAGTATAGTTGCAACATAAAAATCCTCATCACCAAAATCAAATTTCAAATCTTTAATATTATAATTTTTATCAATATCAAAAGAGTAACATATCTTATTATTTTCAATTGTTGCTTTAAAATTCTTTGGTTTTGGGAAAGTTTGTATCTTATCTTTTATTTTTATATCTGTATAAAAATTATAATCACTTAATGTAATAAAATAAGTAGTATAGATAAAAGAGTTCTCTTTTTTATCTATCTTTCCATCACTATTTTGATCAAATTCCATAATTAACATAGAAGATGTCATCTCATCTAATTTCCATTTAAAATGTATTTTGATAGTTTTATTATTTTTAACCTCAATAGTTGGATAAATTTCTATAAAAGTATGAGGATGTGCAAAAAGTGAGCTAAATAGTAAAAAAGATATTATTATAAATTTAAACATATTTAAGCCCTTATTAATTGTGTGATTTTAATATAAAGATATATTATCTATTTATTAGCTACAGATTTAGCCCAAGTTTCCATTAAGTCATTTAATTGTTCTTTTGGAGCTTCTAAAAATTCAACTATAAAAGAATCTTCTAATTCTGCAATACCTATACTTCTAGGACGAGCTGCTAATATTTTAGTACTTGGTATTGCAGGACCAAAACAAAAAATTA
>DAOVXU010000045.1 GCA_030635995.1 Arcobacter sp.
AATTAATGTAGCAGTCTCTTCAATCATAGGGACAGATTTATCTATAAGTTCCCCAGCCGTTGCTGATACTTTTACACTATCTTTTGTAATAGTACTTATCTCTTTTGCTGCTATTTGACTTCTTTTTGCTAGCTTACGAACTTCAGCTGCAACTACTGCAAAACCTTTACCATGTTCTCCAGCTCGTGCTGCTTCAATAGCTGCATTTAGTGCTAATAGATTTGTTTGATATACAATATCTTCAATAATTGTAATTCTATCTGCAATTATCTCCATAGATTCTACAGTTTTAGCTACCGATTCTCCACCCTCAACTGCCATATTTGAAGAGTTATTTGCTAACTCTTTTGTTTTATTTGCATTTTTAGTATTTTCATTAATTGCACCATTAAGCTCCTCTATAGCTGCTGTTGTCTCCTCTATAGCTGCTGCTTGTTGCTCTGCTCCTGAACTTAAGCTTTGAGATGATGTATTTACCTCTGTAGTAGCTTTTGCTATCTCATCTACACCATTTCTCACTTTTGAAACTATTTGAGTAAGATTTATAATAAATTCATTTACACTTGATTTAATTATGGCAAATTCCCCTGGAAGTTCTAGTTCTATTTGGGATGTTAGATTACCATTACTCATCTTACCAAGTATCTCTCTTAGTTCCGAAATAATATCTGTAATAATTCCAACAAGAGAATTTATACTATTTTTACTAACCTCAAATGCACCCTCATAATCACCCTCAATAATTGCATCAAAATCACCCTCTTTAAGTTTTAATAAACTTCCATTTATAGCATTTAAAGTTTCTTGACTATTAGTAGCAAGTAAATTTAAAGCCTCTTTTGTAACATTAAAATGTCCATAATAATCAGTCGTTATCCTTTGAGTAAAATCACCTTTTGACATATTTGCAAGATTTTTATTAAAATCTATCATTAAACTTTCAACTATCGATATTGTTCTATTTGTAGCTCCATGGATATCTATAAAATCACCCTGATATTTATCCATATCTACGCGAATTCCTAATTCTCCTTGTGAGATAGCTGTAGTTACTAGATTTGAATCATATATTAAAGTTGACATATGTACAGCTAAATCATTTGTAATATCTTTAAAATATCCTAAATTACCAAGATAATCACTTGTAATTCTAGCACTAAAATCACCCGAAGCCAATTTTTCAATTGTTTCCCCTAATTCCCTAAAAACACTTACAATTAAATCTTGTACATAATTTGTATTATCAACAAGTTTAGCATAAGATCCATTTAAACCTACAGTATTTACCCTAAAATCCAAATCACCTAAAGATAAAATTCCCACCATCTTATTTGAACTATCTAATGAAGTTTTTAATTGATTTTTTATCTTATTTATAGAGTTACAAATCCCATCCATATTTTCATCACAAGTTTCTAAATCTTCTATACTAAAATCTCCATTAGCTATATCTTCTAAAGCTTTTTCTATTAGTTGTAAATTTAATTTTTTTTGAGTTTTTTTAGCCATTTTTTATCCTTTATAACCATCTATAACTTGAGTTAAATTATCAAAAATTATTTTTGTATCTGCCTCAACCCTATTAAGAATATCTTCCAATATTGAACTACTAGCACCTTGCTTTGCTTTTTCTACATAATCTTGTAATGCAGTATGTACATGATTGTGATACTTTAACATAGTTTGCCATTGTGGCATTGAGGTAAATGGCTCATTTTCTAAACTTTTATACATCTTTCCAAATTCACACATAGTACTACTTGTAACCTCTATATCTGTATTTCCATTTTTTACTGCATCTATTATATGGTATTTATATATGATATGTGCATTTCTATATTTTGCTATATCCAGTAAATTTAAAAGCTCTACCCCTTTACCTAAAGATAATCTTCTTATAAATCTTTCATAATCCAATCCCTTGCTTTCAAGAATTTCTAAAACAAAATCCAATGTCTCTTTAGGGGTATGGGTTTTTTCATAATCTATTAAAGTTGCATATAATTTTTCAATATACCCTTTGGCAAAATTATTTATAGGCTTTCTATAAGATGTAAATTGTTTAACTTTTCCATCTTCCATAATAGGCTTCACATAAGCTTTTACCCAATAATAATCACCATTTTGAGCTTTATTCTTTACAAAAGCATAAATAGTATCCCCTTTCATAACAGTTTGCCATAAAAAATAAAATATAACTTTTGGCATATCTGGATGTCTTATTATACTATGAGGCTGACCAATTAAATCTTCCCTTTTATATCCTGCAACTTCACAAAAAATATCATTTACATATATAATATTTCCTTTTTTATCTGTTGAACTTACAATCATATCTTTAATCTGAATATCAATCTCTTTCCCTCTATTAAATTCTTCCATCTTATTCCCCTTTACTTATTTGATTTTCTATTAGCTTCGGTATATTTAAGATTAAAGCAACCTCTCCACTACCTAAAATTGCTCCGCCACTTAACTCATCAATATTTCCAAACATATCCCCTAAAGGCTTTATAACTGTTTGTTGTTCCCCATATAGTTCATCTACTTGTAAACCAACTTTATAAGAGGCATAATTTACTAGTACAACATTTTGACGAATATTATCAACAACTTTTTCATTAAATGTTTTTCTTATATCAAGTAGAGGTAATATTTTACCTCTTACATTTATAGTACATGAACCTTTTGTTGTATTTTTATATTCATCAGTCAACTCAATACATTCGCTTATATCTGATAAAGGTATAATATATTTTGTATCACCAGCTTGAACCAAAAATCCATCAATTACAGCTAAGGTTAAAGGTAGTCTAATTGTTATTTTACTACCTTTACCTATTACACTATCTACATCAATAACACCTCGCAGATCCTCAATATTTCGTTTTACAACATCCATACCAACACCACGACCAGAGATAGCTGAAACCTCTTTTGCAGTTGAAAGTCCAGCTGCAAAGATTAATTTATAAATCTCTTTATCGGTTAGATTATGATGTTCATCTACAACACCATTCTCAACAGCTTTCTTTAGTACAGCTTCTTTGTTTATCCCTGCACCATCATCTTCTATCTCTATTACAATATATCCAGAATCAGCATAAGCTCTTAACCAAACTGTACCTTTTGAAGATTTTCCATTTGCAACTCTAACTTCAGGATTCTCAACACCATGGTCTATAGAATTCCTAAGCATATGTACAAGAGGATCACTTAACTTTTCAACTACACTTTTATCAAGCTCTGTATCCTCCCCTTCAATTATAAAATCAACCTCTTTGCCAATTTTTTTAGAAGTATCATTTACTATTCTTTTAAATTTATTAAAACCATCTTTAACTTGAACCATTCGCATATCCATAACACCATCACGAACCTCTTCAAGTAGGTCATTCATAGTTTCAGCTAACTCTTCTAAATCATCATCAGCTCTATCTTCTGCCATCTGAATTAGTTTAGAATTTTGGATAACCATCTCACCCATTCTATTTATAAGTAGATCTATTTTATAACTATCCACCCTTAAAGTTGAAGTTTTAATAACCTTTTTTTGAATAACATCATTTGCTTTTTTAACAGTCATACTCTCGTTCCCAAGCTCCTGCTTTGGAATGCATACTTGAGTTGATTCAACTCCTATATCCATTCCCATCGAGGACGATGGGAATGAGGATGAAGAATCTTCTTCATAAAGCCCCTCATCTAATAAAATTTCTTTAAGCTCTGAATACTTACTAAAAAGTTCCTCAAATTTATCTTTTTCATCTGCTTTAAAAATTACTAACTCTACATCATCTTCAACAAATTCAAAAATTTCTAAAATATCATCATAACTACAATCTGACTGAAAAGCTAACTCAAATCCAATATATGTTTTAAGTGGATCAAGATTATTTAAAGTTGGAATTTTATTTAAAATAGGTACATTTATAAGTATCTCACCCATCTTATTAAAAAATCTAAAAATAGAAAGTATATCCATACCAGAAGTGAAAAAATCCTCATCAAATCTAATAGATATGTGCCATAAAACTTCACTACCATCTTCTATTTCAGCACCAATAGAAGCTAAATCATTTTCAGTATTCATCTTGTTTCCACTCTGCTCCATGGGAACGCATATTTCACCACCTTTAGGCATAGAGGTTAAAAGTTCTTTTTTTAAATTTTCTATCTGCTCTAAAGTAACATCATCACAAGAGAGACCATTTACACTAAATTCAACCATATCAGATGTTAAATCTTTAACTTCCATAAAAAGTGTAGCTAACCTACTATCTAATGCAACAGTTTTATTTCTAACCTCAACAAGAAGAGATTCAGCTACATGGGTAAAAGATACAATATCCAAAAACTCAAACATACCAGCAGTACCTTTAATAGTATGCATAGCTCTAAAAATTTCACCTATTTTATCTTCATCATCAGTACCATCTTTTGCATCAAGTAAAGCATTTTCCATAAATTGAAGTTGATCTGTAGCATCTTCATAAAAAAGTTCTAACTCCTCTTCCATACCAAGTGCCTCCCACTAATTTAACACCACTTTAGACAATACAGAAAGCCTTACATAAATTCCAAATAAAAATTTAAGACTACCCGCAGGTAATGTTAAATTTTTTTTGGGGTTTAGATGAGGCTTTATGTATTGCCCTTCTGGTGCTTTTTAAAATCATCATATTCGTCTCTTTAAAATCTTGAATTACTTAAAAGTAGTCCTACGATTTTAAAATACAAATCTAATAATTTTAAAAAACATCTAAAGTGATGTTAAATTAGTGGGAGGCACTTTTACACCCCCAATATAAAAGAAGTGCCACTTAGATTTAAAGAATCTAATATCTCATCATTAATATTTTTTATTTCAAACTTTTTATTTTGTTTTTCACAAGTTTGTTTTAATGAGATAAGTAACTGAATAGCACTCATATCAATTTTTGAAATATTAGTAAAATCAAGAATTACCTCTGATTCTTCCAATAATTTTTCAAAAATACCTTTTAACTCCTCAACTTCATAAATAGTGAAATTACTATTTTCTAGTAACATTTTATTTACCCTAAAAGCTTTTCAAGTGCAAGTAAAAATTTAGATTTATTAAAAGGTTTAACCAACCAAGCTTTTACACCAAGTGCCTTACCTTGTGATTTTAATTCAGGACTAGATTCTGTTGTAAGCATAACTATTGGTAAGAATTTATTAGCAGGATCTTTTTTAATTTCAGCAACCATCTCTAATCCACCCATTTGAGGCATATTGACATCACTGAAAATTAAATCTATTTGATTTTCTCTTAATTTTACTAAACCATCACTACCATCTTGAGCTGTTACTACATTGTACCCAACAGATTCTGCTGCTTTTGAAGCAACACTTCTTATTAAACTTGCATCATCTACGATTAATATTGTTTTTGACATACCAAACTCCTATAAATTTATTATACTAAAATTGTACATTAATATTGTATCCAAAAAGTATCTAAAAGGTTTTTAGTTTATATCCTATACCATATGCAGAATCTACAAGACTTAATCCTATCTTATGTTTCAGCTTTGCAAGTAGATTTCTTAATTTAGAGTTATCATCACAATTATAATCTTCAAAAATAAAAGAACCAAGTTCATTGGCTGAATGGGTATAAGTTACCGAATGTGATAAACACTCAAAAAGCTTAGTTTCATTTTTTGTAAGTTTTATTTTCTCTCCATTATGAACTAAAATTAATTTATCTTTATCCCAAAAATAATCATCTAAAAGTTTAATTTCTAAACTTTCATTATTAGATATTTTCTCTTGAGTGGTTTTAAATATTTTTGATAAATTATCTAAATGTTGCATAAATTTAATCATAATATCTATAAACTGTAAAATTTTAAAAGGTTTAAGAATATAACCATCTATCCCAATATTAATAGTTTCAATAAAATATTCAGGATCATTATATATAGAAAAAACTACTATATAGATCTCTTTATTAAATTTTCTGATCTCTTTTATCATAGAGATACCATCTAATACAGGCATATCTAAATCAGTAAGTACAACATCATAATGAAATCCTTTATCATTATCTTTTATCATATCAAGTCCAATCTTACCATTTAATGCAGTATCAATATTTATAAAATATTTTGAAAGTATATTTGTCATCGATCTTATCGTATTTGGGCAATCTTCAACATACAAGATATTTATATCTTTTTTATAATCATCTAATAATGCTTGCAATTTATTATTCATAAAATCCCCTCAATATAATAACGTTATCTTTTAAAATTTATACTCAAACCCATAAATAAACTCTAAAGTATTATCAATAGATACTTTACTTGTTGGTGTTTTTGTAATAAAATCATATTGTAAATATTCTAACTCTATTCTAACATAAAAATTTCTAGAAAATTTATATTTTTGCCCAATATGGATACCATAAAAACTATCTTTTACAGTTGTAGATATTAAATTCAATGTTGTAACTTGATTATTATTCCAAGTTAAAGTACCCTCTCCACCAATAAGTCCAAGATATGTCATATCTGTACCACTACCATCGATAGGGATATTTAAAATTAAGCTATTTGAGATTAAATCAAAATCATCTTTATTACTATTTTTATACTTTAATATAAGTTCATAATCAAATAAAGGCATTCCCATATATACACTATATGAATATAATTTACTACCTAAATCGCCACTATTGGCAGTTGTGTTTAAATAAGCATACCCACCATCAATACCTACAAAAGGTCTAAAATTTATATAGTCCATTTTATTTTCATCTAAATAATCACTTTTATTCTCTTGTGCAAAAGATGAACTTACTAACAATAATGCTATTAAAAATATTTTTTTTATCATATGTGCCTCCTAATTTCCTATATTTAAATCATGAAGCTCTTTAAATAAAAATGCTTCCATAACATCTTCAAGATAAAGTTGCATAGGAGCTACTAGTACAGCAATACCCTCTTCCATATAAGGCCAAACATACTCTTTATGATCTTTTACAATAACAACTTCAATATAATCTGTAATCTCCTCTTTTGTATCATAAAATTTATATGATTGAATTTTACCTAAATCAAAATCTATCAAAACCCATGTTTTAACCTCATCAAGTAAAGTTATCTTACCCTCTTCCATATCCGCAATATCCGCTGGTATTAAAATATTCATTATCTATCCTCTAAACTTATTTTTATTTTCTCTTTTAAATCTATAGTATTTGAAACAGCACCGTCTGCATGTGAACTAAATCCCCAATTTACAAGTATAAAATTCATATCCGCATTTATAGCACTTCTACTATCTTTATGGCTATCTCCTATAAGTATAGCATCTTCTTTTAATATATTAAATTTATCTAATGTATGTAGTAACATATCAGAATGTGGCTTTGGCTTATCAACCATATCAGCACCTACAATTAAAGAAAAATGATGCTCTATATCTAATACTTTTAACATCTTAATGGCAAAAGGTGAAGAGGCATTTGTCGCTATACTTAAAATATACTCTTGGCTTAATACTTCAAGTAACTCTTTTATCCCCTCATAAAGTACTATATCTTTTACACAATTTTCATCATAATACTCTGTAAAAAGTTTGGTTTGTTTATCTGTAAATTCACTTGTACCATAGAAAAATTCCGAACTATTTATATCTGGATTATTGAGTTGAGTTAGCATAGTATTTTTATCGATCTTACCCATCCCAAGATTTTCTCGTACAAAATTAATCGTATTTGTTATAACATCTCCACTATCTATAAGTGTCCCATCCATATCAAAAATAATTAACTTTTTCATTTAGCACCCTTAACAAAATCAATAAACAGCGTCATATATTTTTCAACTATCTTTTTTTTATTTGGATAAATTGTAGAGTTTGAAAGTCCAAGGTTTTCAAAAGTAAACATCTCTCCATTTTCTTTTAAAGCTTCAGTATCCATCCCAATCTTAGGTCGCATATATATTGTAGTTGAGGGAACATCATACCCAACTAAAGGTACAATCTTCACCCCAACATCCCCAATACAAATAGGCTTTTTTACTATTGCACTTGCATTTGAAAATGAGGTAATACCTGGTATCACTTCACTATTGTTATATAAAATCTCATTTTGCTCTTTAATAATATCAAGAAGATAATAAACAGTACTATATATAGCACTATCTCCAAGTGTAACAAAACAAATATTATCATATTTTTCTAAACTATTGTTTATAATATCAACTTGATTTTGCCAATCTTTTTGCTTAAACTTCATAGGGGTATAAACAGCTATTATATCTTTAGTAAATCCAAATTCTTCTTGAATAGAAGTTATCATTTTATATGTAAGAGATCTATCAAAACTATTATTGGCACTTTTTGTAGGCACTAGTATAGCATCACAATTTTTTAGGGTTCGCAAAGCTTTTAGGGTTATCAGCTCAATATTCCCCGGTCCTAGTGAAACCATATATAACTTTTTAGCCAAGTTTTACTATCTCATCTTTTATATTATTTATAATTATATTTAAAGTTTGTGGCAGTTCAATAAGATTGAATTTATCACTTGAACTAAGAGAGGGTACTATTGAAGTTTCAAAGCTAGTTGCTAACTCATCTTTTATCTCAACCATATCTTTTATATAGTGATTTCCACTTACAAGCAACATAGGGATAATTTGTAATTTTTGTACATCTTTACTTTTTATCTCATTTTCAAGTTGCTCTTTAATAGCAAAATAAGGCATAGAACCCTCTAATGAACAAGTAAAGTTTGTAGGTGAAAGATACTTTAAAAAATCACTAGTATAATTTATAGAGGTCAATCCACCAAGCTCTAGTTTTGGAGTACCATGAATAATATATAAATTTGCAATATCATCTTTTGTAACATTTGTATTTAACTCTTTTAAAAATAGTGTAGTATCTTTTGAAGTTGTTAAAATAGCATTTGTATATCTTATATTTGCTAATGAAAATTTATTAAATCCATCAACAGTATCTTTAAGTTGTTTATGCTCATCTGTTGGAAAAATATTTATCGAAGATACAATTATATTCCTATATCCAAGCATATCAACATCAGAGAGTATTTGAGGAAGATTTTTATACTCTTGCCCTTTTGATGCTAAATCTTTAAGTACCATTCGAGAAGAAAATGATAAAAATATATCACAATCCTCAAATTTATCTTTTATCTTTTTTTTTAGTTCCAAATACTTATCCTGCTCAATAACTGAACCAAAACAAGATAATATTATCGCTTTATCTTTTGTGTAGTGTCTATATCTTTTCATTAATTATCTTTACTATTATTTTTTAGTATATTACCAATATCTTCTAAAATATGTCCTTTAATATTAATATTATTAAACCATTCTTTTAATTGTTTATTTGCTTTATCTTCTATCATATTATAAAACTTCTTGCTTTTATTATTTAATTCAAGTTGCAAAGATATCCCTTTTACAGTTTTAGTAATATTTATATCTATATTCTCATCTAACTCTTGGTAAATATCATCTTTTAAAAGTTCTAAATCTATCCCACCAAATCTATTATGTGTATTTTTAAAGCCTTGGGCAACTTTTGTCATCTTCCCTATTCCGCAAATAAAAACTATATTTTTTATATTTAAACTATTCGCTAAAGATATTGCATCATATACAAAATTCCCGACCTCAACTATATAATAATTTTGAATTTTGAATTTTGAATTTTGAATAGCTTTCTTATATGCTGTATTTCCCAAAGTAAAAACAACACCTTTACAATCATTTACTTTTGCATAGTTGAGTTCTTGCTCGATACTATCAATATATGCAGTTGCACTAATAGGTTTCACCCATCCAGTAGTTCCAAGAATTGAAATACCTCCAAGCACTCCAACTTTTGCATTTGCTGTTTGTTTTGCTATCTCTTTTCCATTGGTTACCCCAATAGTGCAAAAGTAGGTTTTAGGTTTTAGGGGATAGGTTTTAGGGGTTGAAAATAACTTTTCTAATACTTCTAGGGGTTTGGGGTTTATAGCTGGATAATTTTTTGGTGGTTTTAAACCATCTTTTGTAACCACCCCTACTCCAACTCCTGCGTAAATTTCAAGAATATTATTATTTGATTTTAATATATATGGTTTATGTTCTAATTCATTTAATACTAAATCATCTTTATCATAAGATAAACTCACAACGATCTCACAACCTTTAGTTACATCAAGGTCATCATTATCCATCTTAATGGTTTTTGAAATTGTAAGTTCTGCCGTTTTAAGAAAGATTCCTAAAGCACTTTTAAAAGCCCACGAAGTATGAACCCCTGTAGTGTATCCTCTTTTTAGGTTAGATTTTATTTTTTTATCTTTAACTTATTCATTATCTAACAATTCCTTTAGTTCTTTTTCAAACTCTTCAATAGTGGGTAAACTACTTTTTAAATTATCAGGTATTAACTCTGTAAGTTCAAATTCACTTACACCTATTGGTTTATTTATATCTCTAAGTGAAAATTCTGCTTCAATATTATTTTTATCTCTGCAAAGAAGTATTCCTATAGTTTGATTGTCACTATCTTTTTTTAAGAGTGTATCAACTGCTGATATATAAAAGTTTAATTTTCCTGCAAATTCAGGTATAAATTTTTTATTTTTAAACTCTATAACTACATAACATTTTAATTCAATATGATAAAATACTAAATCAACATAATAATGCATATTGTTCATTGTTATCCTATACTGCCTATTAACAAAGCTGAATCCTCTGCCAAGTTC
>DAOVXU010000102.1 GCA_030635995.1 Arcobacter sp.
ACTAGAATTATTATGTAGAGAGCTGACAGAGTTGGTCGAATGTACCGGTTTTGAAAACCGGCGAGGGTTATACCTCCAGCGGTTCGAATCCGCTGCTCTCTGCCACTATACAATAATCCCCCTATTTACAGTACTTATAGAACAAAATCTGATTTTCAGAGTGTAATTTATACATTTTTTATACAGTTACACTTCTATCAAACTTTTGAAAAAATTGCGGTTATTTTTTGAATTGGCGAATCCTAACTTTCTATCTCTTGTAAAATGTTTTTACCAATTTTATGTTTATTTTTAAAATTTTCTTCTCTTTTTTTAATATATTTAACCTTTGTAATATGAATATATTATAACTAAATAATGCCTATAATCCATTTAAAATAGGGTTTTGTGGCAGTTTGTTTTTAATAAAATTACAGCTATAAATTAACCTATATTTTTCTGGTCATTCTGTTATTCATTGTATTTTAATTCCTTAACTTAATGGCGGTGGGTCCCCTCTAAATTATCTATTTAGTTAAAGTGTTTTATTATTATAAATTACACTACAATCAAAATCACCATCACTTGTAATGATTTTATAATGTTGAAAATTATTTTTATCTAATAATTCCAATATCTTTTCTTTCTCAATTTTCACAGGAAGACTAAGTTCTAAATCATCACAATTTAATGGAAAATTTCGTATTGCTAACCCTGCAACATTATTTATTATCTCATCAGGTAAAGCATTTACAAGTTCCTCTTTCTCATCGGAAGCAACACCATCTTGAAAAAATTTATTAAATAATATTTCAAAGATTTTATCATCCATAGATATTATTACTATATATTCTTCACTTCCTATAAACTTAATCACACCAATATAATCATCTAAATTGATATCATTAATAGCTTTAATTTCAAGAATATTTATCTTCATATCATCTCTTAAAAATAATGCTGCTTCTTTTACAACGGAGTTTAATATTATACTTAAATCAGTTTTCATTTTATAAACTTTTTAGTGCAGGAAACACCTTACCAATTGATTCTAACAATTTATCTTGAGTAATTGGTTTTAATATATATCCTTTTGCTCCACTTGTAATTGCATCCATCACTAATTTTTCTTCTCCATGTGATGTAACCATAATTATTTTTGAATCTTTATAACTTTTCTTAATCTCTTTAAGTGCTTCAATTCCACTCATAATTGGCATAGTTATATCCATCGTTACAAGATCTGGCATAAATTTATCATATAACTCTATAGCCTCTTTTCCTGATTTTGCTTGTGCAACTACTGTATGTCCCATTTTTTCTAACTCTGTACTTAAAGTTTTTCGTATGATTAAAGAATCATCAACTACCATAATATTTAACATTTTAATATCCTTATATTTTTTTCAATGGCAATGTAAAAATAAATTTTACACCATTGTCTATATTATTTTTTATTTTAATATCTCCATCAAGTTTATCAATTTCACTTTTTATAGCACTCATACCAATTCCTCTACCTGATGTAGTAGATAGCTCATCTTTTGTACTTAAACTATCTGCAAATACTAAATGAAGTTTTTCATACTCACTCATAGAATCTAACTCTTCTTTAGTTTTGATACTATTTTTAATAGCACTTTGAGATAATTTATCTATATTTATCCCTGCACCATCATCACTAATTATAATTTGGATATCACTATCTTCTTGTAAAAATTGACATTTAATTGTACCTATCTCATCTTTATTATGATTTAATCTACTATCCATATCTTCTATACCGTGATCTACGCAGTTATTAAAAAGATGTAGAAGTGTTTTTGTAAATGGTTTTATCTTTTCATCTACAATTAACTTTTTATCTCCTATTATCTCTAAAGGATATATCTCTTTTTCTAGTTTCCTAGCCATATTTTTTACGGTGGATGGATAGACTTTTAGTAGAGAATAGAGTGTTAATCCTTTATATTCTTCAAAAAAGTCATCACCTAAAGTAGAATATAAAACTTCTAAATCTAAACTAAATATTTCAAGTAATTTATACTCATTAAATATAGTGATAAAATTATCATCTTCCATACAATTTATTTTAGTTTCTAAATTATGAATACCATCAACTATATGCAACATCTCTTTTTGAGCAAATATACCTTTAAATGTATGAAGTTCTCTCAAGAGAACTTTTAAGTCTTTTGGTGGTAGAGATACAAATGTTTCAAAATCTAATTTAATCTCTATAAAATCATTTTTATTTGATACTACGGCGAGTACCATTTTTTGTATTTGATTTTGTTCTTTAATTTTCTTTTCTAACTTTTTTGTATTTGTTATATCGGTAAGTACTAACATAAAATTATCATTTGGTAATAATTTATATTCTATTTGTATATCTTTACCATCTATACTATGCTCTTTTGGTAATAATGATAAAAATATATCTTTTATCATATCCTCATCACTATCTAAAATTCTACTAATACCATCATTAAAAAGATCTTTTTTTACTTTATCATTATGAAATAAAAGATTAGAGATGTTTTCTTTAAAAATATCTACTTTATTAAATATATTAGATCACTCTTTTGAAAAACTTTCATCTATTTTCATATCCGCACTAAAGGATAAAAAACCTTGACCTGCATTATTAAGTAAGTTACTAATCTCTTCATTTAAAGATTCTGCTCTTTTTTTAGAAGTGATATTTAATCTAATAGCACTATATCCTACATGTTCACCTTTACTATCATAATAAGGAGCAATATGTGCTTCAACCCAATAAAAACCACCATCTTTTCTAAGATTTTTTACTTCACCAACCCATAATTTATTTTGCTGTATAGTATCCCACATTTGTTTAAAAGCATCCGAAGGCATATCTGGATGTCTTACTATATTATGAGGTTTACCTATAAGTTCAGATTCACTATACCCTGATATTAATTCATAAGCTTTACTAGCATAAGTAATTATACCTTTTAGATCAGTTCTTGAAGCTATAACATAAGTATCAAAACTATCAACCAAAGAATCAAGTTCATGATTTAGTTGTTGTATTTTGTTAAACTCTTGATCATCTTGATCTTTTTGTTCTATTTGTTCTATTATTTTATAAAGTTCTGAGATTAAACTATCCATCCGTAAAGGTTTATGAATATAATGATGTATCCCTATATTTATCAACTCTTGCAAATATTCAGAACTATTATATGCAGTTATCATAAGTATAATTTGATGATGATTAATTTTAAGAATATTTTTTGCCATATCTGTACCATTCATATTTGGCATATTTATATCACTAATTATTAGGTCATAAAAATCATATTCTTTCTCTTTATATCGATTTAAACCATCAAGTCCATCAACAGCAACATCTATATATTCAAAAAAATTATTTAATATTTTTATAGCCTGTATTCTAGTTTCTTTATTGTCTTCTACGTATAATACTTTTAACTTTTTAGTTTCGCCAACTAAATTTTTTAAATTTAATTTATTCATGATTTTCCTTTAGTAAATAGAAGTATATCTTTATTACGGTGTCATAACAGTGTCAATTATGATTGCCATAAAATTATTTTAAAGGCAACTCTATAAAGAACTTCGCACCATTCTCAGTATTTTTAGCATAAATTTTACCATTCAAACTTTTAGTAATAATTTGATAACTCATATGAAGTCCAAGACCTGTACCTTTATCGTCATTTTTTGTTGTAAAATATTTATCAAATAATTTTGGCATAACATCAGAAGGTATTCCTCCACCATTATCTTCTATAGATATTATTGCTTTATTATCCTCTTGTATTAAATCTAATTGTACCCAAGGTTCTTTGATCTTTTTTTCTATTAATATATCTCTTGCATTATTAATGATATTTATAAGTACTTCTGTTAATTCTCCAATTATCAATGATATTATAATGGGATTCAAATAGTTAATATTATTTTTTAGTTCTATTCCACTATCTTTAAGAATTAATCCAGAAATATTTAACGCTACATCAATTCTATCTTGAAGTATCACTTCTTTAAATTCCTTTTTCTCTTTAAGAAAATTTCTAAATGTATTAAGTGTATTGGTAAGATGAGCAATTTGATTTGTTATTATTTCCATCTCTTCAGGTAGAGTTTCTATATCTAATATTCCTAATTCTTTTTTAAATTGTATACCTGTAGTAATTAATGAAATAACACTAAGTGGTTGTTTCCACTGATGAGCAATATTTCCTATCATAGCACCCATACTTGCCATTTTGGATTGTTCAAAAATAAGCATCTCTTTTTGTTTTAAATCTTCTTGAAGTTTTTTCTTTTCTGAGATATCTTTCCATACTACATGAATTACATTTTCATTATTTAAAACCATAGCAGTTAAAGTAATATCTGCATAAAATTCCTCACCATTTGCTCTTTTATGTAACCATTCAAAATTATTTGAACCTGTAACTATTGCGATTTGTATCATTTCATTTAATCTATTAAATGATAATTGACCGTTCGGTTGAAATTCTGGTGATAATTGTGATGGATGTATATTTAATAAATCTTTTTTATTTTCTATTCTAAGCATATTTAAAACTGCTTTATTACAATCTATAAATTTACCATCTCTGAGAATTGATAATCCTTCACTTGCATCATTAAAAAGAGTTTCAAATGTCTTTTTTTGTATTTGTATTTCTTTATTGAGTTTTAAAAGTTTATTTGATTTATTATTAAGCATAATACTTATACACCAAATAACTATTGAAAATAATATTAGTAAAGATATAAAAAGCATTAGATTTCTTTCGAATAATATATGTTCATTATAAATACCAGTAACATCAAATGCAATCTCTAAATTTGCAGTATCTGAAAGTATTATTTTAGAAATTTTATATACTTTATTATTAAAATGAATTAAATTATTAAATAATGTACTATTTCCAAAAATATAATAGCTTTTTACAATTAAATTATTTTGGTTAAATAATTTTTTATTTGAAGATTTAAATATAACCAATCCATTTTTTGTTTTTGATAAATGGTTTAAAAATTTCTTATTTTTAATATCTTTAACTAAAAATCTATTATCATAATGTAATTTATCTTTTATAAAATTAGTAATATTATCTGCACTTATACTAAATTCTGCTAATCCTAAATATTTTTGTTGTTTTGAAAATATTGGAGTGACTACTCTTAAGAAATATCCAAATTTACCAGAATCATAATTAGTAATAACTTTTTTTATTTCATTTACTTTATCAATTAAAGGTTTTTTACCTTTTGCTATAATTGTATCAATAGTATTAGGTTTATGCACTCTAATAAATGACATATTATTTGGCAGTATAATATGAAGTCCCCAAAATTTATTATCTACATTTTTCATTCTTTTAAAATCAACTTCGATTAAATTGTAAAATTCTTCTCTATTTTCTCTCTCTAATGCTTCTAATATTTTATTATTGGAAAATATTGCTTTTGATTTTTTTACATATTTATCTTTTTCCTCTTCAGTTAGAAAATTAATAGATTTTTTAATAAAATGTTCAGTTGTATTAAGACTTGTAGTTATACTCTTTTGTTGTTGATTCATTGAATATTGACCAAATAAAATAAATAGTACTACAATAAATAATAAAATAAATAACCCAGATGTAAATTTATCACCTTTCCTTGGCATATACAACCCCTTTTCAAGTCAATTATACATCTATAACTTAAAATATATCCTTAATCTAATTCTCTTTTATATGGTTTACAATACCTAATATTTTATTATACTTTGTATCATTGCAAGTTAGTATAATTGGAGAGTCTTAATGATTTTAAGTGCTAATTTTAAAGCTTTTGATCTATGTGAAATGTCTTTTTTAGTTATATCATCTATCTCACCAAGTGTTTTGGTATATCCTAATGGTATAAATAATGGGTCATATCCAAAACCATTTGTTCCAATTAGTTGGGGAATTACATCACCATACATCCAACCATGAGTTGTGTATATTTCATTTTTATATGCTATTGCTATACAAGCTGTGTAGTGGGCATTTGTTGTTTTGATATTCTTTTCTTTTAGTTTTGATATAAGCTTTGCATTATTTTGTTGATCTGTAGCATTAACCCCTGCATATCTAGCACTATAAATATTTGGTTCATTATTTAATGCACCTACACTTATACCACTATCATCTGCAATTACTAAAAAATCTTTAATAGTTTTTGGATATTTTAATTTTAATTCATCATATATAGTTTGTGCTTTTTTTATAGCATTACCTTTAAAACTATCCT
>DAOVXU010000251.1 GCA_030635995.1 Arcobacter sp.
ACCTCTTCATCTTCCAATAAATAACCAACTTGATATACTATCATCTGCTCTACAGCATTTTTTAAAGTTTTAGTTTTTCCATCATGAAAATATGGAGCTGTTAAGTCAATATTTCTTAAAGTTGGAACTTTAAAATAAAATTTATCTTTCTCATTTTTGGTAATATTAAATCTTCCTAAATCTGAAGTTTCAAAGTTTTCCATAATACCAATTTTTTGCATTAAATTACCACCTATATTTATACCATTATGGCAAGATATACAACCATATTCTTTAAAAAGTTTATATCCTAATAGTTCATTTTTATTTAAAGCTTTTTTATCTCCTCTTAAAAATTTATCAAAAGGTGCATTTGGAGTTGTTAAAGTTTTTTCAAATTCACTAATTGCATCTGTCATATTCAAAGCAGTAATACCATCTTTATAAAGTGATAAAAACTCTTTGGGATAATTTTTATCTTTTTTTAATTTAAAAATTACCTCTTTAAAGTTTGAACCCATCTCTACTGGATTGTGAATTGGTCCTTTTGCTTGATCTTGTAGGTCTTTCCCACTTCCATCCCAAAATTGACTACTATTATATCTAGCGTTTAATACTGTAGGAGAATTTCTAGTACCTTTTTTCCCATCAATTCCAAAAGAGACAGGTAGATTATCATCCCCTCCATCCTCTAAGAAATGGCAATTAGCACAAGCTATTGTATTGTTTCTGCTTAATTTCACATCAAAAAATAATTTTTTCCCAAGTAAAGCTTTCTTATGATTATAATCGGGGGTATAAGGTATAGGCGTGATTAACTCTTGGGCAATTAATACCGTAAAAGTTAGATAAAATAAGATTATTTTTTTTAACATAATCATCTCTCCTTGATGCAATAATTTTACTACAATTAAGCTTTAACTAAGTTATTTAAGAAAAATCCTTAGTTTGGCTTGTAGATAAGCATTGATATCTGGTATTTTAGAACTTTTTAATTCTAGTTCTAATTCTTGTAAAAAATTCAACATATAAATAAAATCATCTTGTTTAAATTTTGTTGCTATTTGTGCTTGTTGTTCTGCTATTTGACGGGGTAGTGGATAACCCCATATCTCTTTAATATTTAGATTTCCATATAGTTTTAAATAACTATTTATCATAAAAAGTGTTTGTGTAAATGCTGTAATTCTTGAGAGTAATTGAATCTCATTTATCCCCTCTTCTAGTAAAAAATATAAGTCTTTATTTATATTTACGCCGCTAAAAAGATTGATTAAAAACTCTTCTATATTTACACTTCCTAATCCAAAACAATGTTGATTTATAGTTTTAGAACTTATCACCTCATCTAAAATCGAAAGTTTAGATATATCTGCTACACATAAAGCAAGATTTTTTTGGTGCATATTATATAAAAAACTTAAAGCATGATTATCTATTTTTAAAGTTGTTTTTTGAGCCTGTTTAGACAATATACCTAATGCTTCTCCATCATTAGGGGCAAAGAACCGCACCTCTACACTAGAAGTTTTAGCATTAAAACTTTTTGCCATAGTTTTAAAATCAACCTCACCAATACAAGTAAATATAACTTTACTATCACTATTTATTTTACAAGCATTTATAAGTTTATCAACCTCTTTTTTAGGAAGTTTTTTAGCTATTTTTATCAGCAAAATATTTGTAGAGCTAAAAAGAGAACTTTGAGATAAAGTATCATAACAATTATCAAAATTGTATTCATCAAAATAGATTTTGTTTATATCTTCCCCATTTGCTAATTGTAAAGCTACTTTTAAAGAGTAACTTTCCACTAAATAATCACTTGCTCCATAAAACATATAAGCATTAAATATTTTACCATTATTAAAATTCTTATCAAATTCGCTTTTATACATTAATTATCTTTACCATTATTTTTTTACTAATTATATCAGAAGATACAATTTTAACTTTTATCGTACTAAAAAGTTGCTCCCCTTTGTAGTCTTGAATATGAAATCTAAGCCCTTGCATATCACAAGTAAATTCCCCTTTTGGTTCATCATCTATATCTACCACAATTGCCGCAAAACTATTTCCAATATTTACACTTGCCCATCTTGCATATTTTCTATCTTCTAAATCCCATACAAGTTTAG
>DAOVXU010000244.1 GCA_030635995.1 Arcobacter sp.
CTTACCACCATCAAGTGCAACAAGTGGTCTAATATCTGGTGGAAGTACAGGGATAACCTTAAGCATCATCCACTCAGGTCTATTTCCAGAATTTAAAAAGTTTTCAACAACTTTAAGTCTTTTAATAATTGTTTTTCTTTTAGCTTCAGATTTTGTAGCTGCCATTTCACCTTTAAGTGTATTTAATAATTCAACTAAATCTAAACCTTTTAACATATCTAAAACAACTTGACCACCCATTTTAGCAACAAAACCAGTATCATCATAATGCTCTTCAATATGTCTATATTGTTCTTCATTTAAAATATCAAATTTCTTTACAGGTTTACTCACTTCACTATCATAAAAAGCTTCTCCAGCATTTTGTACTAAATATGCTTCATAATATAAAACTCTCTCTAAATCTTTAAGTTTTACACCAAGCAAAGTACCAATTCTTGAAGGAAGTGAACTAACCATCCAAATATGTGCAACAGGAGCAACTAAATCAATATGTCCCATTCTATGTCTTCGAACTTTAGATGAAATTACTTCAACTCCACATTTTTCACAAACAACACCTTTATATCTCATCTTTTTGTATTTTCCACAAAGACATTCATAATCTTTTACAGGTCCAAAAATTTTAGCACAAAATAAACCATCTCTTTCTGGTTTAAGAGTTCTATAGTTTATAGTTTCTGGCTTTTTAACCTCTCCTGATGACCAAGAAAGTATCTTTTCTGGACTTGCTAAATTGATTTGAAAAGCTGAAAAATCTTTCGGCTTATCAAGCTCATGAATCTCAATAGGTTTTAATATCATCTCTTTATTACTCATTATCTTCCACCTCGTCATAAATTACAACATCAAGAGCTAACGCTTGAAGTTCTTTTGTTAATACAAAGAATGTTTCTGGAACACCAGATCTTGGTACATTCTCACCATTTGAAATAGCTCTATATGCTGCTGTTCTACCCTCTACATCATCAGATTTAGTTGTAAGCATCTCTTTAAGAACTGCTGTAGCTCCATAAGCTTCTAAAGCCCAAACTTCCATCTCTCCAAATCTTTGACCACCAAATAGTGCTTTTCCACCAACTGGCTGTTGTGTTACAAGTGAATAAGGTCCTGTTGATCTAGCATGTACTTTTTCATCAACAAGGTGATGAAGTTTAAGCATATACATTACACCAACATTAACTCTCTCTTTCATCTTTTCACCAGTCATACCATCATAAAGAACAGTTTTACCATCAGCATCCATCTTAGCCAATTCAAATAACTTATCAAACTCTTTTTGTTTTGCACCATCAAAAATAGCTGTTGCAAATCTTACACCACTTGTCCAATCTCTAGCATAATTTAGTAATTCATCATCAGTAATTGAAGTTAAAACTTCTTTTCCATTCATAAGTTTAGCAACATCAGCAATCTCAATCATTTTAGCTCTTAAATCAGCTATAAATGTTTCAGTTTTAGTATCAAACATATCTTGAATTTGAGCCCCTAATTTTTTACCAACAACACCTAAATGTACTTCAAGTATTTGCCCAATATTCATTCTTGATGGAACCCCTAGTGGATTTAAAATAACATCTACACTAGATCCATCTTCCATATATGGCATATCAACTTCTGGAACAATATTTGAAACAATACCTTTATTTCCATGTCGTCCAGCCATTTTATCACCAACTTTTATTTTTCTTTTAGTAGCAATATAAACTTTAACTTGTTTAATTACACCAGAAGGTAAAATATCATCATGTTCTAAAATTGAAAGTTTTTCTTCGTGAGATTCTCTTAGTACAGCTTTCTCTTTAATAAAATGGTCTTTTAAATTATTATATGCTTTTGCAACCTTAGCAGGATAAGATGAAACAAGTTTTTTCATTGCAAATCTATTAATATTTGCTAACTCTTCAACTGAAACTATCTCACCTTTTTTAAATACAGTTTCACCAATTTCAACATCTTTAGATAACTCATTTTTAGATAATAGTGAATTGATTTTTAAAATCTCTTCTCTATCTAACATTTGTAATCTATTATGATGATCCTCTTCCAGTGCTGATTTTTCTTCTTCTAAAAACTTAATAGCTCTTTCATCTTTCTCATAACCTTTTTTTGTAAATACTTTAACATCTACAACAGTACCTTCCATAGAAGCTGGACAATACATAGATTTATTTATAACATGACCTGCTTTTTCACCAAAAATTGCTCTTAACAATCTCTCTTCTGGAGTTGGTTTAATCTCACCTTTTTGTGTA
>DAOVXU010000058.1 GCA_030635995.1 Arcobacter sp.
TATAATATAGCAAATCAAGAGTTAATTGAATTAAAAAAAGAATGAATTGATAAAAATATCTCTATTGATGTAAATTATGTAGATGTATTAAGTTATTTAAAATTAAATGATTTCTCAAAAGTTATTTTAGATATTGATTTAGAAGATAGTAAAAAAATATATTCTCTTATTACAAATAAGAATTTTAGTGCAGGGATAGTGCTTAAACAAAATAATCAAACAGTAAGTTATCTAAATCCAAATCCAAAATGTAATTATGCAGTATTTATAGGAAAAACTAATGCCCCTGGTATCACCTCTGGTGCAAATAAAAAAGGTGATATTATTATAAAATATATACCAAAATGGTATATGATAAATGTAGATGATGAAGTTATCACAAGTGGAATGGATGATATTTTCCCTAAAGGGATAAAAGTTGGTATTATCACTTCTATAAAAGAGCTACCAAATACAAAAATAGCTACTATTAAACCCTATGCAAAAGTTTTAAGTAAAAAGAATTTTTATTTAATAAATAAAGATTTTAATAAGAAGCCATTATAATACCAAAGAAAAGCATATTGACATTTTATATATTTAGTAGATATATATTCAATAAAACTTTATAGTAATAGATGGTACAATGAGTACACGAGGGTAGGTAAGTAGGGTATGGAAAAAGATTATAAAAAATTAAAATTTAAAGTTGTTTTATCGATTATTATAGTTATATCTATTGTTGCTGGTGTAAGATTGTATGATGATATTACATCACATAAGCAAAATATGATTGAAAAAAATGAATTAGCAACTAAACAGTTTAATATATTATTTGAAAATAAACTAAAAGAGGTTGATAGTTATTTAAAGGCTAGACTTAGTGGTATTGCTAAATTAAATGCAATAAAAGATTTAGAGAAGAATAATAGAGATGCTTTATATAAAAAAGCAAATTTTCGGTTTAGTGTTATTACAAAAGAGAATCCAAATGTTGCAAGATTACATTTTCTAAAACCTGGTGCAATATCATTTTTAAGAGTTTATAGACCTAAGGTTTTTGGGGATTATATGGGTGAAAAACAGCCTATGCTTAAAGAGCTGGAAAAAACAAAAATTACACAATATGGTTTTGCATATGGATTAAGTGATGCAAAATCCCTTAGCTATAGAGTTGCTCGTGCACTTTTTAATGAAAATGGTAAATATATAGGGATAGTCCTAATTGCTTATGATTTTAAAAATGATGTAGAGAAAATTAATAAGTTACTTTCAAATTTTTACAATATTGATAATTTTGTGAATAATGAAGTTTTAATAAAAAAATCATTACTAAAATATAAAATACATAATGATAAAGAGGTGAGTTTATTTATTGATGATTATAAACTAACTTATGATATTAAAAATAAAGTAATAAAATATATTTTAAATCACAATAAAGATATTAAAAATAATCATATAGATGTAGATAATAAAGATTATTTTATTTATAAAAATTATGATTTATTAAAAGATTATAGGGGAGAGGATGTAGGTTTAGTTGTATCCGTATTTAATAATACTAAAGAAGTTCAAAAATATTATAAAAAGGTTATTCAAGCTATTCTAAAACCAGTAGTAGTATTGATACTAATTATATTTTTATTGAACTTTTTATTTAATAGATTTATAAAAGATAGTATTAAAATATCTAATAGAAAAAATCTTATTTTAGATGCACAAGAAAATATAATTATAGTTACAGATGGGGAACATATAAAAGAGACAAATAATACATTTTTACAATTTTTTGGATTTCAATCTTTAGAAGAGTTTAGTAAAAAGTATAATTGTATTTGTGATAAATTTTTAGATGATTTAGATAGTAATTATTTAGAAACTATAGATAAAGATGGAAAACTATGGGATAAAGTTGTTTTAAATAATAAATCAACTTTACATAAAGTTTTGATGGAAGATAGTGAAGGAAAAAAATATATATTTAAAGTTACTGGAGAAAAACTAGAAAGTGAGGAGGTGATTGTTTTTAGTGATATTACACTATTAGAAAAACAAAAACAAGAATCATTAGATGCTCAAGAATTTATACAAGAACAATCAAAAAATGCACAAATGGGAGAGATGATTGGTAATATTGCACATCAATGGAGACAACCTTTATCTGTAATATCAACAGGGGCTACAGGTATGTTGATGCAAAAAGAATATGGAATGTTAACTGATGAGATTTTTAACAAATCTTGTAATTTAATAAATGATAACGCAAATTTTTTATCAGATACTATAGATACATTTAGGGACTATATAAAAGAGAAAAAAGAATTAAAAGAGGTTGTTTTACAAGATAGATTAAACAATGCTGTAAATATTATAGAAGCATCGTTAAAAAATAATTATATTAAAATTATTAATAATATTGACAATAGTGAACCGATGAAAATAACAATGGTTGTAGGGGAATTATCTCAAGTGATTATAAATCTATTAAATAATGCAAAAGATATATTAGTAGATAATAATATTGATGATCCATTTATAGAAATTAATTTAACAAATAGAGAAAATACAGCAATAATAACAATTGAAGATAATGGTGGAGGGATTCCAGAAGATATATTACCTAAAATATTTGATCCATATTTTACAACTAAACATCAATCTCAAGGGACAGGTTTAGGGCTACATATAAGTAAAGATATAATTGAAAAACATTTACAAGGTAAATTATATGCTCAAAATCTTAATGGTGGTGCTATTTTTACAATAGAATTGCCGTTAAATAATGTTTAGTTAGATATATCTGATTTTATGAAATAAGAATTATTATTTAGAAATACATCTACTTAATAGTTAGCCATAGCCTTATCAACATCATTCCAAGATAATTTATCATCTTTTTGCACACTTGGAAAAAGGTTATATACATATCTAGCAAACATATCTGTTTCAATATTTAACTGACTATTTATTTTATAGTTTTTAAATAAAGTATTTTTAATAGTATGGGGGATAATTGTAAGTCTAAATTGACTTTTCTTTTTATCTACATCATTTATAGTTAAACTAACACCATCAATAGTGATAGATCCTTTTGGTATCACATATTTTATAAATTGAGCTGGTATTTGGATGAAAAAATCAGTTGAGTTACCATTTTGTATTATTGAACTAATTGTACCAATACAGTCAACATGACCCTGAACAATATGACCTTCAAATCTATCTCCCATCATCATAGCAGGTTCCATATGGACTTCATTTTTATAGTTTTCTATAGCAAGTACTTTTTGAGATTCTGGGGATAGTTCTACACTAAAAGTGTTATTAGAGATTTTTATTACTGTAAGACAAGCACCATTTATAGCTATACTATCTCCAACTTTTGGTAAATATTTAGCTTTGAGAGTTAGTGTAGTTCCACTAAACTCTTGAACTTTTGCCATCTCTCTTATTAGTCCCGTAAACATTTAAATGACCTCTTTTTTATTATCGATCATCATGAATATTCCACCCAGCTCTTCTACCTTTTAGTTTTTTTCTTGGTTTTTCTTTTCTCTTTTTATTTCCAAACGCACCTTTTGTTTTTCTCTTTTCCTCTTTTTTTACAAATATTTTAGGTGATTTAATCTCATCTCTTACTTCTCTACCAAAACCCTCTTCAGTTTTTTCAGTAAGTTTAAATTGTAATTTTTTCTCAATTACTCGGATACTATATACTTCACTTGGAGATACCAAAGATATTGCATTTCCAATTTCACCTGCACGACCAGTTCTACCAATTCTATGGATATAATCATCAACACTATTAGGAATATCATAATTTATAATACACTCTAAAGCTTTGATATCAATTCCTCGAGCAGTTATATCTGTTGCTACAAGCACTTGTGCTTTATCATCTCTAAATTCTTGTATAGCTTTTAATCTTGCACCTTGAGTTAAATCACCATGTAAAGATATAGCCTTTACACCAGCTTTTGTTATCGCTTCGTAAACTTTTTTAGCACCAAATTTTGTTCTTGTAAATACTATAAATCTATCTTTATATTGCTTACCAATAATATATGAAACTAAATCATCTTTCTCCTCTTTTGAAACATAATATACACTTTGATTTATTTTATGTGTTGCTTTTTGTGCTTTATCTACATTTACACAAACTTTTTTATCTAAAATTTTATCAGATAGTTTTTTGATACTCTCCCCTAAAGTTGCAGAGAAAAGTAGTATTTGTGACTTTTGCTCAATGGTTTCTATCACTTTATCTATCTCATTTATAAAACCCATATCAAGTAGAGTATCAGCTTCATCAAGTACTAAAACTTCTACATTTTTGAGGTTGATAGTTTTTTGTTTTATATGCTCTACTAATCTTCCTGTAGTAGCAACAACAATATCAACTTTTTTTTCTAGTTTTGTAATTTGTGATGCCATTTTAGCTCCACCAAATATAACTTCACTTTTTAAATCTGTATTTATACAATATTGTTCTACATTTTTATGAATTTGAACTGCTAACTCTTTTGTAGGTGCGATTATTAAAGCTCGAATTGCATCTGAATCATTTTGTATTTTAAGTAAATTTTGAATAATTGGAAGTGTAAAAGCAGCAGTTTTACCAGTACCAGTTGGAGCTATTGCTTGAACATCTCTTTTTTTAAGAATATGTGGAACAATCAACTCTTGAATAGGTGTAGGTTCTAGATAGTTACAACTATCAATCGCCTCTAAAATTTCATCTTTAAATCCAAACTTTTTAAATCCCATATATAATTCCTCTATATTTTTGTGAGATTATAGCGAAACTATTTAAATAGGTAAAGTGATTATAAATTTAGCACCTTTATAGTTATGATTATTATATCTGTATTCTTCATTTATAGCTTCAATATTTCCATTCATACCCTCAACAACTAAATTGTATGTCATATGTAAGCCTAAACCTGTACCTTGGGATTGGTGTTTTGTAGTAAAATATGGTTCAAATATTTTAGGTAAGATATCTTCAGGAATTCCCCCTCCATTATCTTTTATAGTTATAATGATATTCTTATTAGTTTTGAATGCCTTAATAAAAATATATCTATGTTTAATTTCACTAAAATTTAATATATCTTTTGCATTATTAAAAATATTTATACAACACTGCATCAATTCATTTGGATAGCTATTGATTTTTATATCTTTTTGTATATCTAATATAATATTGATATCCTCATTTTTAGTTGAACCTTTTACAATTTGTAAAAAACTATCTATATTCTCTTCTACATCAAATACACATTGCACTCTATCCCCTTTGATAAAGTTTCTAAAATCATCTATTGTTTTTGATAAATATTGTGCATTAGTGTTTATAGATTCACAGGTTTCTTGAAAAAATTCATCACTTAATATGTCACACTCTTTATGTACTAATAATCCTGTAGCACCTGTAGATATTACTGATAGTGGTTGTCGCCATTGATGTGCAATATTTCCTATCATCTCACCCATTGAAGCCATTTTTGATTGTTCATATAGTTGTTTGTCTTTATCTCTATTTTTAGAAACTTCATCTTCAATACGAGTTTCTAATGATAGATTTAGTGCTTCAATATCTTTTGAAGTTTGTTGTAATTTTGAATTTGATTTTAAGATTATATTGATTAGCTTATTAAAAGTAAAAATTAAAATAGTAATAACAATAACTAAAAGTATAAAAGCAGTTATAATTGATTTATAGAGATAATTATTATACTCTTGACTCTCTTTTGTAATATCTTGAAGTAATAAAATCTTAGCAATTTTTTTATTTTTCATATTATATATATTGTTATCCTTATGGACAAAATACAATTTATCTTTTATTTTTACTTTTATAGTTTGTTTTGTAGTATTTAGTTTATCACTACTTTGGGATATTATATCATCTGTTGAGCTAATAATAGTAAAGTTACCAATATTCCCCTCTTCTAATCTTTTAAACCATTTCTTTTTTTGATCTCTTTTTGTATTTATTAATATTGCAACCTCACTATTAAATTTGTTAGATATAAAATCATTTACATAGTTAATATTTACACCAAAAGATACTAAGCCAATATATTTATTTTTATAATATATAGGAGTAGTTACACGATAATAAAGACCAAGTTTAGCAAGCATAAATCCATCCATTTCTCTTTTGTCTTTATTTACTATTTGTACATCCATTAAGTGATCAATATTATCTCCAAAAAATGATGGTTTATGAGCTCTAAAAAAAGCTTTAGAGGTTGGAAGTCCAAAACATATTAATTCGAAATTTGGTTCCTCTTTTTTAAATTTAGCTAAATATTGTAATACAATTTTAGATAATTCTGCTCTATCTCTTTTATCAAATGCTTTAAGAATATCTTCATTTTGCAAAAAGTCTTTTATTTTTTTTGAATAAGTTTGTTTTAATACATTTATTTGTTTTAAATATACCAATTCTAACTGATGTTTTTTATATATAATCTCTTTATTGATAGAGATCTCTTTCTCTTGTAATCCAAAATATGTAAATATAGAACTAAGGCTAATCATTGCAATAATTGTTATTGCCAATGCTATGTTTTTATTATTATTAAAATTATTATTCATATTGCGATTATATCAAATTATATATAAGATCAAATTATTTAATTCTCATTATCTATATTTAATTTAAAAATATTTCCATTTGAAGCATAATTTTTAAATTCTTTTGGTGAGGATACTGAAAAACCACCTTTTATTAAAGATTCAAAATTACCAATTTTTATTTTTGATGCCATTAATCCAAATTCTATATCAATTATATCTGTATATTTAAATTTACTATTATTTTTTATATATTTGGAATATTGCTTATTTATAAATAGTGTTATATCTATCTTATTTGTTTTTGTATTTAATTCTATATTTTCGATGCTACCTATTTGAAAATATTGATAATAAATAGGTGCATTTAAAGATATATTTTTACCATTTATATGTGTTACTATCACTCTTAATCCATCTTTATATTTTGTATTTATAGGATTGATAGAATCAATTTTATATACACTTTTAAAGCCATTATCAAGTGTATTTGTTACTAAATGTAGTTTATCTCCAAGTACCGTTGATGATAAATTTTTTACACCATTTAAAGATATTTTAATCCCTTCCATATAGATTTTTGATTTTAGATTAAATAACTTTTTATATTTTTTATCAATTAAAAGAGTTGCTTTTATATTAGCATTTAATTCTATATTTTCAATTTTGCCAATCTCTATATTTTTATAAAAAAGAGAAGAGGTCTTTTTTAGATTATATCCATCTGCTAAATTAAGTGTGATATTAAAGTGGGTATCATTCTTATTCTCTTTTTCTATCGCTTTTAGATTTTGATATATAGAAAATTTTCTATTATTTTTATTCTCTTTTTTATCTTTAGTTATAAAAGATATACCACCTTTATATATTTGTTTAAATGAACCTATACTCATATTTAGGCCTGTATTTGATATATCTACATTTAAATCCTGAAGTTTATAAAATTGTGTAGAGTTGTTTATAAAGTGTTGGTACTGTTTATGTATAAATCCTATAGCTTTTTTACCATCATTATCTAAATATACTTTTTTTATAAATCCTATCTCTATATTTTTATATAGAATTTTTTCATTTTTAGAAACTAAATCACTAAGAAAAGTTAAATCTATCCCTTTAAGATTTTGATTTTTATCATATATTTTGACATTATAGCTATTTTTAATATCAGTTTTTTGAAGATAATTATTTGTTAAAATAATTTTTGCACCACTTAATATATTTTTGAGATTAAAACTTTCTATATCTAATTTATTCTCTAAAAGATAAAAATTTGGATCTGTTTTAAGTAGATAAAAATATCTATTTTTAAACTTTATATATAACTCTTCTGTATTTATTTTTTCATTATATTTACTTTTTATAACTTTTGCTACTATCTCATTATTATAATAAATATTTGATATATTTTGATTGTTATTAATGTTTAAAATTATGATTTTATCACTGAAATATAGATCTTCTTTATTATTATATAAATAGTTTGTATTTTTATCTTTTATAGTTAAATCATTTATAAAACTAATAGAATTACTTAAAAGATTATTTATAGAGGCAATCTTTAAAGATAATTTTGTTGGTGAGATCTCTAAATCTACTGGATCAATTTTATAAAATAATGTTTTATCATTTACTAAATGGATATATTTTTTATAAATAAGGATTTGATAACTTAATTTATTAGTTTCTAATAACTTTTTATTTAAAATCTCACCTACTGTTATACTTTTATAAGTTATTTTTGTATTTTTAGTTATATCTCCATTTTGTGATAAAAGGGTTACTGTTTTTCCCTCTTTATTTGGTTTGGTTTCTTGGGTAGTAAAAACTTTTTTTATAGATAATTTTTTCAATTTTTTTATATCTTTTGTAGCAGGAGATACCTCTATATAATTACCAGTTAAAACTGTCTCTAAATTTTCTATTTTATTAAGATTTATAGTTGGTGAAACAATCCAAAATTTACTACCTTCTCTTATAAAATAATTGAATTCCTTATATATTTGAGCAGTTATTTTAAATCTTTTTAAATCTTTTTTATCAATACTCATAGATAATAGTTTACCTATTTTAAGACCTTGAAATTGAATATGGCTTTTAGCTACATTTAAACCTTTTATATCTTGTGTATATATTGTTATAATATTACCTTTTTGTTCAAAGTAATTTTCAAGCATACTATATGAGATAATAATAGCAACAATAGGTGCTAACCATGCAAGGATCATAGTTGATTTTTTTCTTTTAATTATTGGTTTTGTTGGCACTTATCCTCCATATTAATTTTGTATCAAAGTTTTTATTTGCAAGAA
>DAOVXU010000168.1 GCA_030635995.1 Arcobacter sp.
AAAAAGTAACTTTCCTCTTTTACAACCGTTGTTGGTCTTCCACAATCAGGACAACCTTCCTCATCTATAAGCTGAGCATCTGTAAAAAATGTTTCACAACCTACACAATAGTTACCCTCATAATTACCTTTATAGATATCACCCTTATCAAACATCTTTTGAAATGCTTTTTGTACACCAGCTTTGTGATCTTCATCTGTAGTTCTTATAAATTTATCATATGAGATATCAAAATCATCCCATAGAGTTTTAAATTTACCACTTACTTCATCCGCATATTCTTTTGGTGTTTTACCTCTTTGAGTTGCACTTTGTTCTATCTTTTGACCATGTTCATCTGTTCCTGTTAAAAAGAATGTTTCATATCCTACAAGACGACTATATCGAGCAAGCATATCTGCTATAATTGTTGTATAAGCATGACCGATGTGAGCCACATCATTTACATAATATATTGGTGTTGTAATATAAATTTTTTTACATTTTGACATCTGTATTCCTTGAGCTTTTTATTATAAATGCAAGGATAACATTTTTTTAGTTTAGAAGTGATAAATTGAATGAGATTAGATATAGGTCTCCTATATGTACCCTATAAAATTAGGGTACATATAGTATTAGAATTTTATTTAAGTGAGAATTTAAACATTTTTTCCATATTTATAGCTTCATCTCTACCAAATACAATAATTTCTTTATCTGTAATTATATCTTTTTTAGCTATTTGATTTGGATAATCAACAAAACTCAAAATATGTTTGATACAGTTGATTCTTGCTCTTTTTTTATTATCACTTTTTACAATTGTCCAAGGTGCAGATTCAGTATGAGTTGCACTTAGCATCATAAATTTTGCTAGTGTATATTCATCCCATAATTTTTGAGATTCTTTATCTACTGGAGAAAGTTTATATTGTTTTAACGGATCAGTTTCTCTTGCTTTAAATCTGCTATTTTGCTCTTTTTTAGATACTGAGAAATAAAATTTAAAAATTTGTATCCCCTCATCAACAATCATTTTTTCAAATTCTGGAGCGTCTTTTAAAAATTTATGATGTTGTCTCTCTGTACAAAATCCCATAACTGGCTCAACCATAGAACGGTTATACCAACTTCTGTCAAATAAAACCATCTCACCTGCACTTGGTAAATGTTTTGCATATCTTTGAAAATACCATTGAGAAGTTTCTTTATCACTTGGTTTTTCTAAAGCAACTATTCTCGCCCCTCTAGGGTTTAGATGTTCAGTAATTCTTTTTATAGTTCCACCTTTTCCAGCTGCATCTCTACCTTCAAATATCATTAAGATTTTAAGACCTTTATCTTTTACATGATTTTGGAATTTTAGTAATTCAACTTGTAGTTTAGATAACTCTTTTTCATATTCTAAAGTTTCTTTTTTTATCCAAACTTGAATTTTTCCTTTTTTATTGGCTTTATCTTTTGAAGTGTTTTTAGTTAAATCTTCATTATCTTTTAGTTCATCTTCAATCATATCTCTATTTTGTCCCATTTTTTATCCTTTTTTAGTTGTTAACCAATAAATTTACCACTATTAGCTCTTTGTGCATCCATTATTTCTATCTCTCTTGCACCAGATATTACAATATCTTGGCTCAGTGCATAATTTAGAGTTGTATCACGATTTTCATAATTAACTGCATTTAAAATCACTTTTAAAGATTCTAATCTTGCTTTTTGTTTATTATCTGATCTTATTACAGTCCATGGAGCATTATGTGAGTTAGTAAGTTTTAACATATTATATTTAGAATTAGTAAAATCATCCCATCTCTCTTGCGCTTGCATATCTATTTCACTTAGTTTCCATTGTCTTAAAGGATCTGTTTTTCTTCTATCAAATCTACTAGCTTGCTCATCTTTTGTAACACTATAATATAGTTTTACAAGTACCATACCTTGTCTAGTAAGATCTTTTTCAAAACCTTTAACACCTTTCATAAAATCAGCATATTCTTTTTTACTACAAAAATTAAACACAGATTCAACCATAGCTCTATTGTACCAACTTCTATCAAATAGTACTATTTCTCCAGCTTTTGGAAAATGTTGGATATATTTTTGATAAAACCATTGTGTTTTTTGTTCATCTGTTGGTTTACCTAGTGCTACTATTCTATAATGTTTTTCATCCATATATCTAGTAACTCTTCTTATAGTTCCACCTTTTCCAGCTGCATCACGACCTTCAAAAAGTATTATCATTTTTTGATTTGTCTCTTCAATATGTTTTTGTAACTTGATAAGTTCTGCTTGGTAAGGTTTTAATGCCTTCTCTTCAGCTCTTTTTTGTGTACCTTTATCACTTGATTTATTATCAATTTTTGATTGTTTAAATGTAGAGATCAGTTCCTCTAGTGAAATACTATCGCCATCTATATCAAAACTATTTTCATTATTTATTGCCATTCTATCCCCTTTTTTAATTTAAAGAAAAAGTTGAGATTCTGAAATATCAAAATATATACATTCTATTTTTCCAAAAATTTCAAATTTTACTTTATAAATATTCTTTTTATAAATATAATTAGATATCCCCATAGAGTTATTTCTATATTTTGATAAATAACTCTTTGGATTTATTTTATTATAAATAAAAATAACACTATTTATTATCATCTCTATATGTGCTTCTAAAAATGATTCAATATTAGTATAATGCGGTTGTTTAAGTAAATTTTTATTATAAATTTTAAAATTTGTAGATGTAGGAACCAGTAAAGAAAATTTTAGTTGTTTAGCATCTCTTCTTTTAAGAATCAATATATTTTCAATTAAATCTTTATCTTTAAATATCTTTTCCCCTAGATGTTTTACCTCAATTTTTGACATATTACAATCAGTAATATCACACTCTAACATAACATTAGTGAGAAAAGATATGGTTTTTTCTATTTTTCATTCTTTATCTATCATATTTTTCTCCTATTTATCGTTTAGTTTTTCTAAGATTTTATTACCATGTTTTATTTGACAAACTATTATTTGAAATTCCTCTTCTGCTATTTTTCTTTCTTTCTTTTCTATTTTAGTTTGTAATAATTTTTCAGTATTTTCTTTTTTCTTATTTAGTTTTTTTAAAAGGTTCTTTAGCGATTTCTTTTTTGTTTCTTTTTGTGAACCAATTAATCCTAATTTTTCTTTTGCATTTTCCATAAATTTCTTTATACCCATTAGTTATCCTTTTTTTCTAAAATTGATGTGATATCTTCATCACTCATTTTCATCTCTTCATTTAAACTTTCTATATTAGAATTTATACCTGTAAATGTAATTCTTGCCATCTCTATCATATTTTTACTAATATCATAAGCATAAGCACTGTCGTTCATTAAAGATGTTGCCATCTCATTTGTAATTAAACTATTTCTAATTAAATTATCAAGTATACCATTTGCAACTACATCATATTTTTCCATATGAATTCTAGCTTTTGGTAATAATAATATGATTACATCTTCTTCATCTGTAGTTGCAATAATATTAATAGTCCTTAGAAGTTCAGCTAAAGCTAGTCTAATAGTATTATATTGCTCTTTAATATATTCATTTTGACTATTTGAATATTTTAATATATTTTTTTGTAGATGTTTTGTATCTTTTACCGCTTCTACCATATCTCTATTTGCAAGTTTTAATTTATATAAAACTTCTATATTTTCAGGAGACATATCTGATTGTGCTCTTGTAGCAAAATCTATAATTTCACCATAAATACCTTTAATTTTATGATTATAAAAATTATCAATATCTATAGCATTTATACTATAAGAATCTTGAATAACTTCATCTAAAGGTATAGAAGATATGATATTTGATCTTTTTAAATTTAGACCATGTGTAATTATTTCAAATGAATTTTCATACAGATGTTTTGTTTCTCTTATAATTGCAGCCATTGCAGTTGTAGGAAGTTCTAGTACAGAATCATTTAAATATTTAGAAGTATCATAATCATCACCTTGTGATTTCTTTT
>DAOVXU010000136.1 GCA_030635995.1 Arcobacter sp.
ATGGAAGTAAAATATTATCTTCTACACTTAAAGTTGGTATTAAATTATATTTTTGAAATATAAAACCAATATTCTTTCTTCTATATAATGCGGCAAAATTATCAGGTAATTTTGATATTCTCTTATCATCAACAATAACTTCCCCTGTAGTTGGTTTACTTAAAGCTGCAAGAAGTGATAAAATTGTACTCTTTCCACTTCCACTAGCTCCCTTTAAAACAATTAATTCACCCTCTTTAACTTCCAAACTTATATCATTTAAGGCAGTTACTTTATTATTTTTATTAATCTCATAAACTTTTGTTACATTTTCTAATTTAATTATTGTATTTTTCATTATCTTATCACCTCGTCAGTTTCAAGAGTAGCTATTCTCCAAGATGGTATAATAGTTGCTGCAATATATATAGGGACACTTAAAAAGAAAACTAAAAATAGTGTTTGAAAGTCAAATGCAAAAGGTAAAGCAAATGTAGGTTTTAATTGACTATATCCTATAAATATATCTCTTAAAACTGGTGCTTGAAATATATATACAAAAGTAAATGCCAAAATAATCCCTACAATATATGCAATAAAAGAGATGATAAAACTTTCATAAAATTTCTCTTTAAGTATATCATCAACAGTCCACCCAATTGCTTTTAAAATACCTATCTCTTTTTTTTCTTCACTTGTCACACCACTTGATTTATCATAAATAATAATAAAAAATGTAAATAAAGCTACAATAAAAATAGCTAAAAATACACCACTTTTATAGTCAAAAATATTTTGATAACTCACTTTTAAGTCTTCATTACTTATAATCTTTGTATCTGGTAAAAGATGCTCTATTTTTTGTATCACTGTTGGAATCTCCTCAGGATTTGCAACTTTTACAACTATATCAGTTGCTTGTTCCTCATCCATATCAAATATTTCTCGTGCATCATCTTTTGATAAAACAATCATATCATTTGATTCCAATTGTTTATTACTATTAAATACCCCACCAATATATATTTTCTTAAATGTTCCATCTGGTTTTATAAAATTAAAATAATTTTTATAATAATTTTGACTCATCACCTCTTTTACCCCAGAACCAACAATCATAGAAGAATCACTACTTAATTGTTCTATATCAAATTTTGTTACTATATCTTCAAAACTATTTTTATATTGTTTTTCATATTGATCAAGTCCAGAAACAGTAAAATTTACCCCAGCATTTTCAAAATAATAATAACCCCAAACCCTTGCAACAGCATCCGTAACCCCAGCAAGTGCTACTATATCATCAACAGCAGAAATATCTATATCATATGCTTTTCCAGCTTTAATCTTTTGTACAATTATCTGAGGTAAAGCTGTCACTGTTGAGTCTAATTCATGTTTAATAGAGTATGATATAAAAAATATTGAAGTTAAAAGAAAAGTTAGCATTGTAAAAATTATAGTTATAAAAAAACTTTTACTTTTTTGTCTTAAAATTGCATTTATTGCATACTGTATTAAATATAAATTTATTTTATTTTTAATCATTTACTATCCTATTTGGAATATTATTTACTAAAGTTGAGTGGTTATACACAAAAGATGTAGGAAAATATTCTCTTAAATTTCCGTCATCTTGATATATAGAAAATATATTTGCTAAACTTCGATGCCTTGTGTATGAAGCTTCTGTAGCAATAGCTAAATCTGGAAGACCTATTATTTTTACAAAAGTTAACTTTTGATTTAATATATCATCAGTCATCGACTTAGTATTTAAAAGATAAATAGATTGAAATATCAATATACTAAATAACCCTCCAATAATATAAAAAAGACCAATACTTCTTCTAGTCATCTGCTAACACCTTATAATAATTATTCATTTATCTTATTCTATCATATTGTTAATTAAATTTTAATGTCATAAAGAGACTTTAAATAAATATAAAAATTATTATTCTCTGAATAAAATACAATGATTTAACAGTATAATTTAGCTATAATTGTATTTAAAATTAATTAATGCATTACTAGAAGGAAAACATATGAATACAAATTTAGCAAAAAGAATGGATACCCTATCTCCATCAATGACAATAGCAATATCTACATTAGCACAAGAGTTAAAAGCCCAAGGTAAAGATGTCTTAAGTTTTAGTGCAGGTGAACCAGATTTTGATACACCACAACTTATCAAAGATAGTGCAATTGAAGCTTTAAATAGTGGTAAAACAAAATATACTGCGGTTGCTGGTACTGTTGAAGTTAAAACAGCTATAAAAAATAAATTAAAAAAAGAGAATAATTTAGATTATAATATATCTGATATTATGGTAAATGTTGGTGCTAAGCATAGTTTATTTAATCTTTTTCAAGCACTTATAGATGAAGGTGATGAAGTGATTATCCCTGCTCCTTATTGGGTAACTTATCCAGAATTAGCAAAATATAGTGGGGGAATTCCTATTGAAGTTCTAACTGATGATGCAAGTGAATTTAAAATGACTGCTCAACAATTAAAAGATGCAATTACACCAAAAACAAAAATGTTAATATTAACAACTCCATCAAATCCAACTGGTTCAGTTTATTCAAAATCAGAACTTGAAGCGATTGGTGAAGTTTTAAAAGGTACTGATATTTGGGTAATAAGTGATGAGATGTATGAGAAACTTGTATATGATGGTTTAGAGTTTACCGCAACTGCAAGTGTAAGTGATGATATGTACCAAAGAACTGTTACTGTTAATGGTTTGAGTAAATCTGTTGCAATGACAGGTTGGAGATTTGGTTATTTAGCAACTCCTCATAAAGAGCTAATTAAAGCTATGACTAAATTACAATCACAATCAACATCAAATATAAATTCTATTACACAATATGCTTCAATAACAGCACTTGAAGGTAAAGTTGATGAAGATATTGAGATGATGAGAGTACAATTTGAAAAAAGAAGAGATATAGCTTGTGAACTATTAAATGATATTGATGGATTAAGTGTTATTAAACCTCAAGGTGCTTTTTACCTTTTTGTAAATATTAAAGAGATTGAAGAAGATAGTTTAGAATTTTGTAAAAAAATGTTAGCTGATACAGGTGTAGCAGTTGTACCTGGTCTTGGATTTGGACTTGATGGTTATTTTAGATTTTCATTTGCTACAGCTGAAGATATTATAAGAGATGGAATTGCGAGAATCTCTAAATTTGTAGGAACTTATAAATAGTGATCTCAGCAGAAAAAAAAGCAACCATTGTCTCAAGTAGTGTTGCTGCTGTTCTTACTTTACTTAAGCTTACAGTTGGTATATTAAGTGGTTCAGTTGCTGTATTAGCAAGTGCTGTTGATAGTGTACTTGATCTATTTGTATCTATATTTAACTATTTTGCTATTTCAAATTCTGAAAAACCTGCTGATAGTCAATTTAACTATGGTCGTGGTAAAATTGAAGCCTTAGCAAGTGTAATAGAGGGTACTATTATTACTATATCTGGATTCTTTTTATTATATCAAGCTATTACAAAATATATAAATGATACAGTTTCTACAATGGGTGAAACATCAATTATTGTTATGCTTATTTCACTTTTTATCACAATAGGACTTGTAGCATATCTAAATGCTGTTGCTAAAAAAACGAATAATATGGTAATAAAAGCTGATGCACTTCACTATAAAACTGATGTATGGACAAATATAGCTGTCCTTATATCTTTATTTGGTGTTTATTTTACATCTTATGAAATTATTGATGTTATTATTGGTGGAGCTATATCTATATATATTATATATAGTGCATATGAACTAATTGAAGATGGTATTTTAGTTTTACTTGATAACTCTTTAGATGAAGAGACAACAGAAGAGATTATTAAAGTTATAGGTGGAGAACACAAAGTAAATGACTATCATTTTTTAAAAACAAGAACGGCAGGACACAATAATTTTGTAGATGTACATTTGGTTTTTGATTGTATTATTACACTTATGGAAGCTCATAGAATTAGCGATAAAATAGAAGATGAAATTGAACAATTAGATAAAAATAAACATTGGATTATCAATATACATCTTGATCCATATGATGATTCACAGATAAATGAAGAACATTATCAAACGAGTATAGATGGCTAAAAAGAAGTCTTCAATATTTGAGTGCCAACATTGTGCAGAGCAAAGTGCAAAATGGCTTGGAAAATGCCCAAATTGTGGAGCGTGGGAAAGTTTTTATGAACTAACTACAGAGCAAAGAGAAACTATTAAAAAAGTTTCTAAACTTTCTACTTCAGAATCAAAAGCAATACCAATAACTCAAATAGAACAAGATAATATCACTAGATTTTCCACTTTAAATGAAGAGTTTGATTTAGTTATGGGTGGGGGGATAGTACCTGGAAGTTTAACTTTAATTGGTGGAAGCCCAGGTGTTGGTAAATCTACTCTACTTCTAAAAATTGCAGGAAATTTAGCAAAAAGTGGTAAAAAAGTTTTATATGTATCAGGTGAAGAATCTGGTAGTCAAATAAAAATGCGAGCAACTAGACTAGATGCAAATGAAGAGAATCTTTTTTTACTTTCTCAAATACAACTAGAAGCTATACAAGATGAACTTTTAAGACAAGATTATGAGATAGCGATAATTGACTCTATCCAAACAATATATTCAGATAAATTAACATCAGCACCAGGGAGTGTATCACAAGTAAGAGAGATAACTTTTGAACTTATGAGAAAAGCTAAAGATACTGATATAGCTATGTTTATCATTGGACATATTACTAAAGATGGTTCTATTGCAGGTCCTAGAGTATTGGAACATATGGTTGATACTGTATTATATTTTGAAGGTGAAAGTAGTAAAGAGATACGAATGCTTCGCGGATTTAAAAATCGTTTTGGTTCAACTTCTGAAATTGGTATATTTGAGATGACACAAAATGGACTTGAAAGTGCAAAAGATATTACAAATAAGTTCTTCTCAAAAGATACAAATCAAGCGGGAAGTTGCCTTACCGTTACAGCTGAAGGAAGTCGTGCTTTAATTCTTGAAGTTCAAGCACTAGTTTCAACCTCAAATCATCCAAATCC
>DAOVXU010000176.1 GCA_030635995.1 Arcobacter sp.
GAATTAAAGATGCTAATAGTGTTGAATTTGATAAAGAGACTAAAGAACCTGCTATATATTTAATAGAACAATTTATGGATAATACAGGAAATCATCAAGTAAGAACTCAAAAATCACCAATGGGTGGAACTATGCGACTTGGTGCTTATCCATTTGATGCAAAAATGGGTTCTAACTTAGAAACTGCATATGGTAGTCATTGTGAATTAGAAAGACATAGACATAGATATGAAGCAAATCCTGCATATAAAGATGCTTTAGAAAAAGCAGGTATGGAGATAACTGGTGAATCAAATGGATTAATTGAAGTTGTTGAGATACCTAATCATAAATGGTTTGTAGGTGTTCAATTTCACCCAGAATTTACAAGTAGCTTACAAACTCCAAACCCTATCATCTTATCATTTGTTAAAGCAGGTTTAGAAAATAAATAATTTTAATAGAACCAAAAAGATTTTTATATCTTTTTAGTTTTATCTATTGTATCACCGCTGCATACTTTTTCATAGTAGATTCAATATCTTTTACAATATCAGTCATATCAAATTTCTCAACCTCTAAAGTTTTAGGATAATTTAAAATAACTTTGTCAAACTCTTCTACTAAACTTTCTAAATTTTCACCACTAACTACTGGTATATTGTATTTTTCAAGTAGATCTATACACTCAGTATGCTCTTTTATTTTTCTTTTAAAATATACAGGATGATTTCCACTTGCCAATGATTCTAAACAGCTATTTATAGAAGCTGTAAGTAAAAATTTACTTTGTTTTATAGTATTAATATACTCTTCATCTTCAATAATATTAGTAAAATAGGGAGATAATATCTCTTCATTTTTTACAAAAAAGTAATGCCCTAAAAGTAATGGCATATCTTGTGCTTTACAATCTTTACAAAGATCTATCATCTCATTTGCATAATCATCATCAGAAAAGAAAAAACATTTTTCCCTTTTTATCTCATCTTTTTGGAAATAAATATCATCTACAATATCATAAGGGATATCAACACCCACTTCATATAAATGTGAACAATAATCCTTCATATATTTTTGCATAGTTTCACTTGGCTCTTTTGAGTCATATATAAGTATATCCATTCTTGACATCATATTTGGAAGATTACCAATTACATCTACACCAGCACCATTTTTTACACCAAGTTCAGCTTTTGCAAATGTTGCTGCTCTATAATCTGCTGTCGTAAGGATAGGATTCATATGTGCTAGTTTTTTATAAATAACTGCTGTTCTTCGCAAACTCTCCAATCCAAAATTATGTCCACTTTGACAGTATGTATATATAGTCATCTTTTACCTTTTATTTTTCATATTTATATTTAAATGCAATATATCAATTGCACTTGGTGTTATTCCACTTATCTCACTTGCATTAAAAAGTGTTGGGGGATTGTATGCTTTTAGTTTTTCTATTATCTCTGTTGAAAGTCCAGGTAGTTCATCATATACAAAATCAGATGGTATTTTTAATGTTAGCATCTTTTTCATCTTATCAATCTGTTTTTGTTGTTTTTTTACATATCTATAATACTTTGCTTCTACTATCACTTGCTGTTTAATATAACTATTTAAGTGACTAAAAGATGGCACTAATATATCAAATTTGTCTTTTGAAATACTACTTCGACCAACTACATCTATTAATAGTGTTCTATCACTTATCTTATCTTCACCTAAATCACTTAAAAGCTTTAAATTTTCTTTCTTAGGTGTAAACCATTCAGTTTCCATAAATTCAACAGCCTCTTTTATCTGTTTTTGCTTCTCTTTCATAGTATTAAAAGTATCTTCTTCAATCAAACCAAACTGATACCCATAACCCATAAGTCTAATATCTGCACTCTCTTCTCTTAAAAGAAGTCTATATTCTGCCCTACTTGTAAACATCCTATATGGTTCATTTGTCCCTTTAGTAACCAAATCATCAATTAAAACACCTATATAACTCTCATCTCGTCTAAGTATAAAAGCCTCTTTATTTTCAATTGATAAACAAGCATTTATCCCTGCCATCATCCCTTGTGCTGCTGCCTCTTCATATCCAGTAGTTGCATTTATTTGACCTGCAAGATATAAGTTTTTAACTTTTTTAGTTTCAAGAGTATGTAAAAGTTCTGTAGGATTTATATAATCATACTCTATAGCATAACCATATCTTACAATTCTTGCATTTTCAAGTCCAGGAATTGAGTGTATCATTGATTTTTGTACATCAATAGGCAAAGATGAACTAAGTCCATTTATATAATATTCCCTTGCATCTAAAGTTTGTGGTTCTAAAAACAGTTGATGTCTATCTCGTTCGGCAAATCTATTTACTTTATCTTCAATACTAGGGCAATATCTAGGACCTGTTCCCTCAATTTGTCCTGTAAAAAGTGGAGCTCGTTCAAAATTGGAACGGATAGTATCGTGAGTATTTAAATTTGTATATGTGATATAGCAAGGTAGTTGTGTAGGAGTAAAATCATCTTTTGGCGTTCTAAATGAAAATGGTGTTGGAATTTCATCTCCACCATGAGCTTCCATAGCATCAAAATCAATAGACTTAGCATCAAGTCTTGCAGGAGTTCCAGTTTTAAGTCTTCCAACTTCCAATCCTAACTCTCCAAGTTGAGTTGAAAGTGTAGTTGAAGGTAGTTCCCAAGCCCTACCCGCTTCATACTGATTTTCCCCAATATGGATAAGCCCTTTCATAAAAGTACCAGTAGTCAAGATAACTTTTTTAGCTTCAAATTTTTCTCCAAGTAAAGTTTTCACCCCACTAACCAACAATTCATCACCACTAACAACTAAACTACTTACTTCATCTTGATACACTTCCAAATTAGGTGTATTTAAACAGATATTTTGCATATAAATTCTATAAGCATCCATATCAATCTGAGCTCGACTACCTTGAACTGCTGCCCCTTTTGAAGCATTTAATACTCTAAATTGTATCCCCGTAGCATCAGTACATAGCCCCATCTCGCCGCCCATTGCATCAAGTTCTTTTACTAAATGACCTTTAGCCAATCCACCAATAGCTGGATTACAACTTGCAGCTCCTAATTGTTCTACAAGCATAGTTATAAGTAAAGTTTTTTTACCCATCCTTGCACTTACCAAAGAAGCTTCTATCCCAGCATGACCACCACCAACTACTATTACATCATATTGCATCTGTTATTTTCCTGTAAATTTAATTATCTAATATAACTGGATTATATCATAAAGTTTGAAATAATAAAATATGATATAATGGGAAAAAATTATTTAGGAAAATTTATTATGGATATATTAAGTATCATAGTTATTACACTAACCATCTCAATATTATTAAACTTATTTTTAAAAAAATTCAATATATCTACAATAGTAGGATATATCTTTACAGGGATTATACTTTCATATTTTATGGGGTTTTCAAAAATTACACAAGAAGAGTTATCTCATATAGCTGAATTTGGTATAGTATTTCTTATGTTTACTATAGGATTAGAGTTCTCAATACACCATCTAAAACAGATGAAAAAAGAGGTATTCGTATTTGGTACCTTACAAGTTTTACTGGTATCTGTCTTTTTTGGTCTTATCTCCCACTATCTTTTTGGAGTAGATATAAAAACAGCTATTATTATAGGGACAGCATTGTCTTTATCTTCTACAGCAATCGTTTTAAAAGTATTAAATGAAAATGGCGATATACATAGACCATATGGTAGATATAGTGTAGGGATACTTATATTTCAAGATTTAGCAGTTATCCCTATACTTATTATGATAA
>DAOVXU010000174.1 GCA_030635995.1 Arcobacter sp.
ATTTGAAATATTACTTGTGATCTCTTCTAAAGCTGCTGTTGTTTCCTCTAAAGCTGCTGCACTTTGATTTGAACCATTACTCATAATATTTACATTATTAAATAGATGAGAAGAACTATCTTGAAGAGTTAGTCCATTTTTTTTATTTTCTACTAAAATAATTGTTATTGAATCTCTTAATTTATTTACACTATTAACTAAAAGTTGTAAAGCACCATTGTGCTCTATGCCAGTAATATTTAAAGCTTCTCTATAGTCATTATGTGCATATTTATCTAAATTATCATTAATAGATGTAAATTTTTCTTGTAAATTTATTAGTGCTTTATTTACTGTATCTTTTAATTGAGATAATTCTGGATTAGATGTATTTGCCTCAATATATTGAGAGAACCAACCATTTGAAACTCTTGCCATTACTATTTGTGTATCTTGAATAAATTTTGCGTCTTCTTCTAAAGATATGTGTATTTTTGATATATTTTGATTAATAACTTTTGCCATATTTCCAAGTTCATCTTTTGAATTTAAATCTATTGGTTCAACTTTATTTGATTCTTTATTTAAATAGGCAAAAAATTTAACTAAACCATTTTCTAGTTTTAAAACATCCCTAATAAGTAAATTTGTAATAAATAACATTAATAATATAGAAAAAAGTATAGTTGGTGCTGCTAAAAACAATGATTGCATAATTGTACTAGTAAGAATTTCTTTTTTTGCACTAGCATCAAATATAGCAAATATTTTACCACCATTTTTAACTTTTAATTCTAATTGTACAAGTAGTAGTTCATCTACAAATATAGCATCATTTTTTAAATTTTTATGATTATTAATTATTTTTTCATAATTGATGTTAATATCTTTTTTAATATATTTATACGATATTGCTCTTGGTGGTTGCTCTGGAGCAAATAAACTTTTTGGTATTTTATTACTTTTACCATTTATTAGTATCACTAATGCTTCACTAGCTTTATATAATGTTTTTGCGTCATTGGATTTAAGCTTCATTATATTAGCACCTGAAACTGCTACATTTGAATTTAGAAAAATTGGTTTAATTGCAATATTTGCTTTTTCTATTAAATTAGTTTTAGCATGATTATAGTTTGTGTATATCGAAACAGCAGCAACAATTAAGTTACCAACTAATAATACAAGAACGGTTGGTACAAGTATTTTATACTTGATAGATTTAAAATTCATAATTTATCTCCCTAAGTTATGTTTTAAACTAAAAATAGAATAATTTATTCTTAGTCTAAAACATAATCTAAAAATTAATTTAGATTATGTTTTATTATTTACAAATATTATTTTGTAACAGTTGCACATTGACCATTTAGACAAAATGCTGCATAACCAGTATGACAAGCTCTACAATCAGCAGGGTTAAGTCCAGAACCAACTACATTAGCTGCATCTTGACCATCCTCAGTCCAGATACCATATAAAGGTTTATTTCCTTTCCATTCAGTTACAAATAGTACTTTTAAATCTTTTAAATGAAGAATATAAAATGTACCATCTTTATATGTACCAGATCTTGCTTTAAATGAAGCAACATCATTAGCTAAAATTGCAACTGCACCTGGACCGCCTGGTTTTACTGCACAATACATAGCAACTGTTTCTTGATAAATTGCTGGTAAACTACTTACATCAGCATCACAACCTGGTAAAGCACCAATACTAGCAAGTGGTGTATTCATTTTTGAAAAACTTTTCCAGTCTGCTGGAAATGAAGCTTCAGATGAAGCAGCGAATAACGTACTAGCTGTTAATGATATAGCAACTATAAATTTTAAAAATCTTTTCATGATTTTAACTCCTATAAATAAAATTACTAAAAGTATACAATCTCTTTACTTAATTATTGAAATTAATATACTACTTTTAGGTAGAAGTTATTATTATGCTCTTAATTTTATATATTTATTGATTTAAAATAGTAATAATGTTGTATTATTTTAAATAAACAAATTTTTAGATATAATCAACATTATTAAAAAAAAAGGTTTATAAAATTGGATAAATTTTATTATGAATTAAAAGTTACACCTAATAGTCATTACGAATTATACTTGGATTTAGTATCTAGTTTGACATATGAAGCTGTTGAAGAATTAAATGATTCTATAATTGTAAGAAGTGAAAGTAGACTTGAAGATATAAAAGATGGCATAGAGTTATTTACACATGGATTAAATGATAATATATCTAAAGATATCAAGTGTAAAATGGTTTTAGAAGAGAAAGAAAATGAAGATTGGATACAGAAGTATAAAGATGCTGTTGAGCCTGTTACTGTTGGTAGATTTCATATCCATCCTAGTTGGACTGAGGCAAAAAGTGATAAAATAAATATTTTAATTGATCCTGCTTTATCATTTGGAAGTGGACACCATGAAACTACAAGTAGCTGTCTTAAAGCAATTAGTAATTATGTAAAAGATGGAGATACTTTAATAGATGTAGGGACTGGAAGTGGGATACTTGCAATTGGTGCATCTAAAATTGGAGCTATTTGTGATATATGTGATACTGATGGTTTTGCAGTAAAAGATGCTTTGGAAAATTTTAAATCAAATAATACCAAAGTAAATAATTCTTGGGAAGGTAGTGCTTTAGTTTCTAATAAAACATATGATGTTGTTATTGCAAATATTGTTGCTGATGTACTAATTATGATTAATAAAGATTTAAAAAAAGTGTTAAAAGATGGTGGTATATTGATAATATCAGGGATATTAACAGTTTATGAACAAAAAGTTTTAAAAAGATTTCAAGATTTAAAAATAGTAGAAACTATACATAAAAACGAATGGACAACATTGGTTTTAAAAAAGGAAATGATTAATGAATAATCAACAAAATAATAATAACGGTAATAATAATAATAACAATAATAATTTTTTCAATAACAATCCAATGATTGTATTTGCACTATTTTCTCTTGTAGCAATTATGGCATTTAAAAACTTTTTTCCACAAGATGATATGGGTGTAAATAATGGACAAAATACTTATGGACAACAATTTAAAAAAGTATCATATTCAGATGTAAAAACACTTATAAATAGTGGTACAATTGGATATGTAGGTATTGGTGATACAATAATTAAAGCAACAACAAATCAAAATGTAAATCCAAAAATAACTTATCAAGCAAGAAGAGTTATTCCAGATGCTACACTTGTAACTATACTTGAATCTAAAAATATTGAATATGGTGGAATTAATGAAGAAAATCCACTAGGAGATATGTTATTTGGTTGGGTACTACCACTTTTAATCTTTTTTGCAATTTGGTCATTTTTAGCCAAAAAGATGGCAAAATCTATGGGTGGGGGAATCATTGGAATGGGTGGTTCTAAAAAGATGATAAATTCAGAAAAACCAAATGTAAAATTTGAAGATATGGCTGGAAATAAAGAAGCTAAAGAGGAAGTTTCAGAGATAGTTGATTTTCTTAAATCTCCAGATAGATATGTAAATCTAGGTGCTCAAATACCAAAAGGTGTTTTACTTGTAGGACCTCCTGGAACTGGTAAAACACTTTTAGCAAAAGCTGTTGCAGGTGAAGCTGATGTTGAATTTTTAAGTGTTACAGGTTCTTCTTTTATTGAGATGTTTGTAGGTGTTGGAGCAAGTAGGGTTAGAGATCTATTTGAACAAGCTAAGAAAAATGCACCAGCAATTATATTTATAGATGAAATTGATGCTATTGGTAAAAGTCGTGCTAGTGGTGGTATGGGTGGAAATGATGAGAGGGAACAAACCTTAAATCAATTGCTTGCAGAGATGGATGGATTTTCA
>DAOVXU010000188.1 GCA_030635995.1 Arcobacter sp.
CATAAATTTATCATAGATATAAATGACCCTTTATACCCTACTTTACTTCCAGTTTATAAAGATGGTAATAATCTTCATCAAATGCCTCAAAATTATAAAATACCAGATTTAACACTTATAAAAGATGAGCCACTACATATAATAGAGATGTATGAAGGGTTTATAATAGTTGATTTTGTACCTACAAGTGAGAATTTATCAGCATGGCTTCTTAAAATTGTAGATGAAAAAATGTCAAAAATAGGTGTAAAAGTATCCCATATAGAGTATTTTGAAACACCAAAAAGTAGAAGTGTAGTATATAACGATGATTGAAATAAATGAGATATTTGGACCAACTATTCAAGGGGAAGGTAAAAGGATAGGAAATCCATCTGTATTTATTAGATTTGGAAAATGCAATATGTCTTGTGAAGGTTTTGAAGTAGAATATGAAACTCCCAGTGGTATTAAAAAATGTTCTTGCGATAGTTATTATGCTTCAGATATTGCTTTTAGAGATTCTTGGAAAAAGTATGAGAGTTCAAAACCTTTAATTGAAGAGATAAATAAAATTATTCCATCATATAATGTTGATATAGTCATTACAGGTGGCGAGCCTCTTTTATATTGGAGAGATGTAGAATTTCAAAAACTTTTAAAATATTATATTGATTTTGGACTTGAAGTTACTATTGAAACAAATGCCTCTATTGATATTGAACTTGTACACGAATGGCAAAAAAAGATTTTATTTTCTATGAGTGTAAAACTTAGCAATAGCGGCGAGTCTTTAGAAAAAAGGATAAATAAAAATACAATTACAAATATAATAGATGCAAATAACCAAAGCTATTTAAAATTTGTAATTGACAAAGATTTTTTACCTAAAGCTTCACTTGAGATTGAAGAGATTTTAAAAAATATTCCTAGCTGTGATGTTTATCTTATGCCTTTAGGAGATACTGCACAATTAATAGATGAAAATAGTTTAAGTGTTATTGAATTTGCGTTACAAAAAGGTTTTAAATACTCAGATAGATTACATATAAGAGTATGGAACAATCAAAGAGGTGTTTAATGGTTAGGAGGCACTTATGTTAAGATTACCTGCTCAATGGGAAAGTCAAGAGTTTGTACAATTAGTATTTCCACACGATAATACAGACTGGAATGAATACCTTGATGAAGCTATAGAAAACTTTGTTCAAATCACTTTAAATATTTCTAAATATCAAAAATGCCTAATAGTTGCCAAAAATTTAACTTATGTAAAATCATTATTTTTAGATAAAACAAATTTAACATTTATAAGGATAGATTCAAACGATACTTGGTCTAGGGATTTTGGTGGTATCACTGTTCAAGATGATGATAAATTTACTGTGTTAGATTTTAAATTTAACGCTTGGGGTAAAAAGTTTGACTATAAACTTGACAATCAAATAACAACAAAACTTAAATTAAAAGGGATGTTAAAAGAGTATTCGCATCAAAGTATTGCTTTTGTACTAGAGGGTGGTTCTATCGAAAGTGATGGAGATGGTGTCATTATGACTACGACTAAATGTTTACTTGAAAAAAATAGAAATCCTACTTTATCAAAGAGTTCTATTGAAAAACAACTTACTTCATATCTTGGTGCAAAAAAAGTATTATGGCTAAATTCTGGAGCATTAATTGGGGATGATACCGATTCGCATATAGATACACTTGCTAGATTTGTATCAAGTGATACAATAGTTTATCAATTGTGTGATGATAAAAATGATGAACATTATAATGAGTTAAAAAAAATGGAAGAGGAATTAAAAAGCTTTACAAATATAAAAGGTATACCTTATAAATTGGTTGCATTACCTTGGATAAAAGCTATTTACAATAAAGAGGATAGACTACCTGCTACATATGCAAATTTTCTTATAATAAATAATGCTGTTCTTATCCCTACATATAATGATGAAAATGATAAAAATGCACTTAAAATATTTAAAACTTTATTTAAAGATAGAGATATTATAGGGATAGATTGCAGAACACTTATAAAACAACACGGCTCTTTACATTGTGTAACTATGCAATACCCAAGTGTAAAAATTGAAAAAGATAGTAACTTATTAAAAACTGCCCTAATCCAACAAAAATATTATAATTCAAAAGATGAAACTATAAATCAAACTATTTTAAAGATAGAAGAAGCTTCAAAAAATGGTGCTGAACTTATAGTTTTACAAGAGTTACATCAAACACATTATTTTTGTCAAAATGAAAATGTAGATACATTTGATTTAGCCTCTTCTTGGGAAGATGATATAAAATTTTGGTCAGATATTGCATTACAAAATAAAATAGTATTAGTAACTTCACTATTTGAGAAAAGAGCAGTTGGGCTATATCATAATACAGCAGTTGTATTTGAAAAAGATGGAACAATTGCTGGTAAATATAGAAAAATGCATATACCTGATGATCCAGGGTTTTATGAAAAATTTTATTTTACACCTGGCGACTTAGGATTTGAGCCAATTCAAACTTCTGTTGGTAAACTTGGTGTAATGATTTGTTGGGATCAATGGTATCCAGAAGGTGCTAGACTTATGGCACTAAAAGGAGCTGATATTCTTATATATCCAACTGCAATTGGCTGGTTTGATGATGATAGCAAAGATGAGAAACAAAGACAATTAAAGGCTTGGATAGCAGTTCAAAGAGGTCATTCAGTTGCAAATGGACTACCTATAATTACTGTAAATCGTGTAGGATTTGAAAAAGATGATAGCGGTGTTTTAAAAGGTACTAATTTTTGGGGTAATTCTTTTGTATTTGGAGCACAAGGGGAATATTTAGCACACGCTAATCATCAAAATGAAGAGGTAGTTTATGCTACAATTGATTTACAAAAAAGTGAAAATGTAAGAAGATGGTGGCCTTTTTTAAGGGATAGAAGAATAGAATGTTATAATGATATAACAAAAAGATATATAGATTAAAATTGGTGGATTTTATATTTAGCAAACGGTTTCACTTTGGGTACCCCAAAATTAAAAATTTTGACCCTAAAGTTGCAGATGTTTGCTAAATATAAAATCCACAATTTTTTAGTTGAAGAGAACACATTAAGATATTTAAATAAGGAAAGGCAATAAATGAAATTCACAGGAACAAATGTATTAGTTACAGGAGCAAGTAAAGGTATAGGAGCAGAGGTTGCAAAACAACTAGCATCTTACGGTTTAAAAGTATGGATAAATTATAGAAGTAAACCTGAACTTGCTGATGCAGTTAAAGAGGCTATTGAAAATGCTGGTGGTACTGCTGCTGTTATTAAAGGGGATGTATCTGTTGAAGCTGATTGGGCTGATATGGTTAAAACTATTGTTGACAGTGATGGAGCTTTATCTTATCTTGTGAACAATGCTGGAATCACTAAAGATAAACTTGCTATTAGAATGTCTATTGCTGATTTTGATGATGTTATAAATGCAAATTTAAAATCAACATTTATTGGTTGTAGAGATGCACTTAAAACTATGTCTAAA
>DAOVXU010000227.1 GCA_030635995.1 Arcobacter sp.
AGTATTGTTAAAAAGACTTATCCAAATAGATACAGCTCATAATAATTATGATATTGTATATATGCACGATAATATGCTAGTTGATAGTAAACCCCACAACTTTACATTTTATAAATTTGACCCCACAAGTTTTTCCAAACTAAACCTTATAATGTCCAAAGTATCTCATGCAGATGCACTAGTTATAATGTCAAATAAAAATGATACACTATCAGTAATTCATAATATTGACCAAATAAATCCAAATTTATTTTATAGTGTTTACAATGAATGGGACTTGGAATTTAATAACTCACATATTCAAAATTATAATGGATTAGATGTGTTATCAAATGGTCTTATTGAAAAACTCCCAAACGTACCTGTAGTAGCCCAAAATATTGGACTAAAACAGGGTGAAATAATGGAAGTTAAGATCCCCTTTGGTAGTTCATACGCTTATAGATATATGGGAAGTATCTCCCAAAAAGATTGGAAAATATTTGCAATATATAGAAATGGTATTTTAATAAATGTAAAGCCTACAGTTATTTTAAAACCTAATGATGTGATACTAATTATTGGAAAACCAAAAGTTCTAATCCAAGTTTATACTGCAATTTCAAAATCTTCTGGACACTTCCCTATGCCATTTGGTAAAAATATTTATGTTTTTATTGATCTATATTTACAAAGTGAAGATGATGCCTTAAATGCACTTAAAAAAGCAAGATTTTTAACCGAACGAATGAAAAATAGTCGATTAATCGTTAAAATAACACGACCAACAACAGTAGAAACAATATCTAAATTGAAAGATAGTATAAGTACAATTAAAAATAAAACTATTGAATTTGATTACCATTTTGAAGACCCCAAAAATATACTTTATCTTGATAAAAAAAGATTTGATATTGGGATGATAGTTTTAACACATACCCTTTTATTGGATAAACACATTATGAGATATAGTGTTAAGTTAGGTGTGCCTATTTTTAAAGTAGGACTAGAAAATATAAACAAAATAAAATCAGCAGTTGTAGTTTTAAATAACACTACACATTATGAACAAATAGCTCCTATATTATTTGATATAACATCTCAACTGAAATATAAAATACAAGTGATAGATTCTGACCCTATAGGAGATCAAGATAGAGAAAATCTTATAGAACATTTTGATAATTTATCGAAAATATTTAACAAAGATATAAAAATAGATACAAACAATAAAAATCCAATGAAAAAATTAAAAGAAAATAAAAAACAACTTCAAATATTACCATTGCAAACTGGAATGTTTAAAAATAGATTATTTTCATTTTTCACTACTAATAGTGATCTACTTTCATATGATTTAAGATATTTAAATCAAGTTCTAATACCAATTATAGAACAAGACAAAGGGGAAGATTAATGAATTTTGAAAAATATCCATTTGAAAAATTAAATGAATTATTAAAAGATATAGAACCAAATAGTAAATATCAAGCAAGTAGTTTAACAATAGGTGAACCACAGTTCCAAACTCCACAATTTATACAAGATACTTTAAAAAATAGTACAAGTTTTTTAAATAAATATCCAAAAAGTGCTGGGGAAATCTACCTAAAAGACGCAATGATAAACTTCATAAAAGATAGATTTAATGTGAAAATATCTTATGAAGAGATTATCCCTGTATTTGGAACTAGAGAGGTTTTATTTAATCTTCCTCAGTTTTTACTTTTTGATAAAGAAAATCCAACTATGGCATTTACAAACCCTTTTTATCAGATATATGAAGGTTCTGCAACAGCTTCAAGAGCTAAAGTTATCCATCTTGACTTAATAGAAGAAAATAATTTTTTACCTAAAATAGATGATGAAGAGTTAAAGCAATGTGATTTAGTGATATTAAACTTTCCAAACAATCCTACAAGTGCAACTATCTCTAAAGAGGAACTTTCAAAATGGGTACAAAAAGCTTTAGAATATGATTTTATTTTGGTAAATGATGAGTGTTATAGTGAATTATATTTTGATGAAAATAAAAAGCCTATTTCATTATTAGAAGTTAGTTATGAGTTAGGAAATAAAGAGTTTAAAAATATGTTAGTTTTAAATTCTATCTCTAAAAGAAGTTCAGCTCCAGGGCTTAGAAGTGGATTTATAGCTGGAGATAAAAAAATACTTAAAGAGTATATGAAGTATCGAACATATGTAGGGTGTGCATTACCAATACCACTACAAAAAACTGCTGCTTGTGCTTGGAGTGAACCTACTCATGTAGATGCTTTTAGAGCTATATATAAAGAGAATTTCGAGATTGCAAAAGAGTTACTTGGTGTAGAGATACCAGAAGCTACTTTTTATATTTGGATGAAAGTAAATGATGAGTTACGATTTACACAAGAGTTATATAAAGAAAAAAATATCAAAGTTTTACCTGGTAGTTATTTGGGGCGAAATGGGATAGGAAAAGATTATATAAGAATTGCATTAGTTGAAAATAGTGAAAAGACAAGAGAAGTTTTGACAAGATTAAAAGATTTTATAGAGGA
>DAOVXU010000191.1 GCA_030635995.1 Arcobacter sp.
GATAAATTGTATGTGAGTGATTTTGATTTGATGATTGAAAGTATGGATTTGAAATAACTCAAAATGATAACTAAAAAAATATATCAAGTTGGTGGTTGTGTAAGAGATAAATTATTAGGAATTAAATCTAGTGATATTGATTTTGTAGCTGTTGGATATATAGCTGATGATTTTAAACATCTATCTTTAGTTGGTAAAGATTTTCCTGTATTTTTAGATGAAGATGGTTGTGAGATTGCTTTGGCTCGTGTTGATAGGAAAGTAGGGGATGGGTATAATGGCTTTGAGGTTGATACTGTAGATGTTACAATCCAAGAGGATCTAAAAAGAAGAGATTTGACAATTAATTCTATAGCTTATGATGAGATTACTGATAGTTATATTGATCCTTATGGTGGTATGGAAGATATAGAAAATAAGATTTTAAGACATACCTCTAGTGCTTTTAAAGAAGACCCTCTTAGAGTTTTGCGACTTGCTAGGTTTCAAGCTAAATTTCCGCAGTTTAAAATAGCATCTCAAACTAAAGAGTTTGTAAAGCAAATGAAAAGTGAACTAAAATCTCTTCAGCCTGATAGGGTATATAAAGAGATTCAAAAAGTTTTTAAATTAGAAAAAAGTGAATTGTTTTTTGAGACACTTTTGGAACTTGAGATTTTAGATATACTTTTTCCAAATATTTATAATCTTACTACATGTAGTGAAAATTCTGTTTATCATAAAGAAAAAAATGTTTTTATTCATACTATGATGGTGCTAAAAGAGTTAAAAGATCAATCTCAATTGCTTAAGACTACTGCTATATTTCACGATATAGCAAAGCCATTGATGTATAAGAAAACTGATGGTGCAAATGCAGGGGGACATGACAATCCTAAATCTGTAGAGCCACTTATAGATATGCAACTTCCTATTAAATTACAAAAAAAGATGTTATTTATCATCAAAAAGCATCTAAAGATATATAATCTTGATAAGATGAATTCAAAAACAATAGCAACTTTTTTTGAAAACTACCGAAAAGATAGAGAACTGTTTGTATCTCAACTTATATTTGCAAAAGCAGATACAAATGGTAGGATAGGGGAGTCTAAAAAAGAGTTAGATGAAGCACCCCTTTTAGATATTTTTGATAAAATAGCTAGATATTCACCTAAGACCTGGATAGATAGTCGGAAAAATAGTCCAAATGGTGAAACAATAAAGCAACATATACATAGAGTAAATATTAAAATAGTAAATGATAGTTTATTAGATAGGAAAGAGTAATTGGCAAAAGCAAAAGATAAAAAAAAGAAAGTAAGTGTAAAAGAGTTTTTAAATAAAAAGGCTTTTCATGATTATATTATAGAAGATATATTTGAAGTTGGGATTGTACTTCATGGTAGTGAGATAAAAGCTATCCGTGCTGGTAGGATGAACTTTAAAGAATCATTTGTGCGAATTATTAAAAATGAGGTATTTATACTAAATATGAATATATCACATTTAGATACTGCACATGTATCATATAGACCAGAAGAGGCTAGAGATAGAAAACTTCTACTACATAGAAAACAAATTAATAAACTTTTTGAAAAAACTACTAAAGATGGCTATACAATAATAGCAACTAAGATGTACTTTAATAAGCACAATATATTGAAAGTAAATATTGGAATAGCTAAGGGTAAAAAGAACTATGATAAGAGAGAAGATTTAAAAAGAAAAACAATGGCGAGAGATACACAAAGAATATTAAAAGATTATAATAGGTAAAAAGAATGACAAATGAACAACTAAAGCAAGAAGATTTAAAATATATATTTCACCCTTGTACTCAGATGAAAGATCACGAAACTTTACCTATGACCCCTATAAAAAAAGGGAAAGGGGTATATCTTGAAGATTTTGATGGAAATAAATATATAGATGCAATTTCATCTTGGTGGGTAAATACTCTAGGGCATAGCAATGAGTTTATAAATGAAAAGATAAAAGCACAACTTGATGATCTGGAGCATGTTTTACTTGCTGGATTTACCCATGCACCTGCTGTAAAACTTGCTAAAAAACTTGTGGAGATAACCCCAAAGGGACTTGATAAAGTATTTTTTGCAGATAATGGAAGTAGTGGTATTGAAGTAGCATTAAAGATGTCATTTCATTACTTTAGAAATAAAGGGGAAGTTAGACCATATTTTGTTTCGTTAGAGAATTCATATCATGGTGAAACTATGGGAGCATTGAGTGTTAGTGATATGGGGCTTTATAAAGATATTTATAATCCAATGTTAATAGAAACTTTACAAGCAAAAGCACCTTCAAATCAAACTATCCATGAAGCTAATTTAGCTTTAGAGGATATGGAAAAACTATTAAAAAAAAGAGCAAATGAGATAAGTGCTGTTATTGTTGAGCCTTTACTACAATGTGCTGGATTGATGAATATGTATCATCCCTATTATATTACGGGATTAAGAGAACTTTGTACTAAATATGGTGTCTTTATGATTGCTGATGAGGTTGCTGTTGGATTTGGTCGTACTGGTAAACTTTTTGCAGTTGAACATGCTAATATCACTCCTGATTTTATGGTTATGAGCAAAGGGCTTACTGCTGGGTATTTGCCACTCTCTATTGTGATGCTAACTAGCCATATCTATGATGCTTTTTATTGTGAATATGATGTAAAAGGTACTAAGGCATTTTTACATTCACACTCATATACTGGAAATCCACTTGCTTGTACGGCAGCATTGGCTTCAATTGAATATCTTGAAAAGTTTAACATTATAGAGGAAAATCAAGAAAAAATAGAATTTATATCCAAGCAGCTAAAAAGATTTGAGAATCTACCAAATGTGGAGAATATAAGACAAATTGGTATGGTTGGGGCATTTGATTTAAAAGGTTATAAAAGTGAAGATAGAATAGGGCTAGAGGTATATAAATATGCTTTAAGTAAAGGGGTACTTTTAAGACCGTTAGCAAATGTGATATATTTTATGACACCATATGTTATAACAAAAGATGAACTAAAAAAAGTTTTTGATGTAGCATATGATGCAATTAAATTATTGTAAGAGTAATTTATTAAATGAAAATAATTTTAATAATTTTTATTTTTATTTTAAATCTTTATAGTTCAACTTATAAATCACTTCTATTTCATGGTAATTGTACCACTTGTCATTTTGAATTAAAAACAGTATCAGCACCTGCTGTTATAAATTTTCAGAAACAATATAAAATAGCATTTCCTAAAAAAGAAGATTTTGTCAACTATATGGCGAGATGGGTACAACATCCAAATCCAGAAACCTCTTTAATGGATGGTGCAATAAAAAAGCATGGACTTATGCCAGAACTTGGTTTTGATTTGGATACATTAAAACAAATATCTGAATATATTTATGATACAGATTTCACTAAACCTCATGAACATTATAATTAATTAATCAAAAATAA
>DAOVXU010000133.1 GCA_030635995.1 Arcobacter sp.
ATTTAGATGGTATAAAAGAAGTTTTTATAGATAATAAAAATATAGTAAATATATATAATAAATTAGTTTTAAATAGATATTTAAATTATCCTGGTAAATCAGAAAATTTTGTAGAATTTGAATGATTTGACGAACTTACAAAAATATATAAAGATGAATTAAACATATTACCAATAAAAACAAATAAAATAAATAAGCAAGAGACACTAATAGAAAAGGAACAAGAAGTTCTATCCTCTACGGTTAGTGAAGAGAAGAAAGATACAATAAATTGGACAAATCTTTTACTTGGTAAAAAGAATTAGAAATGGAAATAGAAATGAAAAAGAATATACTGATAACAAATGATGATGGTTTTGATGCTCTAGGTATGAGGTATTTAGTTGAAGCTTTAAAGCCTTTGGCAAATATAATAATTGTAGCACCTTCAACTAATAAATCTGCTTGTGGACATAGTATGACTCTTACAACTCCTTTAAAATTTAAAAATGTAGATGATGATTTTTATAAAATGGAAGATGGAACTCCTACTGATTGTATATTTTTAGCTCTTCATAATTTATACCCTGAGGATAAATTACCTGATTTGGTTATAAGTGGGATAAATATTGGATCTAATATGGGGGAAGATATTACTTATAGTGGTACAGTTGCTGGAGCTATGGAAGCTGTACTTCAAGGGGTCCCTGCTATTTCTATTTCACAAGTGCTTGATAGTAAGGCCAAAGAGATTGGGGATTTGTGGAATTATGAATTGGCTCAAAAAGTTATAGTTGATGTAGTTTCAAAGATATTTAATGGAAAATTTCCTTTAGGGGAAAGAAAACTTTTAAATATTAATATTCCCCCTTGTGGTATAAAAGATTGTAATGGTATAAAAATTACAAAAGCTGGATATAGAGTATTTGGAAATGATTGCCATAGGTATCATGATCCAAAAGGGAGTGAGTTTCATTGGATTGGGTTACACCCTTTATTGTGGGAAGAGAGTAAGCAAAAAAATTGTGATTTTGAAGCAATAAAATATAATTATGTTTCGATTACACCTATACAACTTGACCTTACAAGTTATGATGATATGGATAAGTTAAATGAGTGGATTGATAGTTAATCCAAACTATGATATAATCGCGAATATTAAATAAAAAATGGATAGAAAATGACACTAACAGATGGATTAACAAATGATATCAAAATATTAAATTTTGATTTAAAAGATGAAGTTGAACTAAGATTGATTTTAAAAAGAAGATTGACTAAAAAAGAATTTAAGTTTTACAATATGAAAAATGATGGTATATCTAAAGATGAGATTGCTAAAGATTTGGCTCTTGATGATAAGAGATATGAAGAGATGGCTGTAACAGTTATAAAAAAAATAAATTCGGAAAAAGTTAAAAACGAACTAACTCTAAAGGATTAAAATGCACATTACAAATAAAATATCACAATATTTTCATAAGTTTGCACAAACTGAGTTTCCAAGTATTATACAAAGTATTATAAATAATGGTTATGTAAAATTATTAGGTCTTGATATGTCTGAATTTAGAGATCCAAGTTCTTATAAAACTTTAAATGAATTGTTTACAAGAGCATTAGTGCGTCCACGAAAATTTGATATTAGTTTAGATACTTTTATCTCTCCTGCTGATAGTTTTGTAAGTGAAGCTGGTGATATGGATGCACATATAGCTTTACAAATTAAGGGTATGAATTATTGTGTAAAAGAACTTTTTACTTCAAATATAAGTGAAGAAAATATAGCAAAGATAGAACATGGAACTTTTATGAATTTTTATCTAAGCCCAAAAGATTATCATAGATATCATAGTGTATATAGTGCTCAAATTTTAAAACTTATCCATGTTCCTGGGAAACTTTATCCTGTGAATTTTAAATATTTAAATAAACAAGATTCTTTATTTGTAGAAAATGAGAGGGTTATTGTTGAGTGTAAAACAGCTGATGATAAACTGTATTATATGGTATTTGTTGGAGCATTAAATGTTGGAAAGATGGTATTTGATTTTGAACCAAGAGTTGAAACAAATATAGAGGGTCAAGATATAACAGTTTATGAATATGATGATTTACATATTAAAAAAGGTGAGTGTATGGGGCATTTTAAAATGGGCTCTACAGTACTTATTTTTTGGGAAAAAGATATGGTAAATTTAAAAGATTTAGTAAATAAGAAAGTGAATTTTACAGATATTATCTCAACAGTTAAATAGATAATTTTATATGAAATCTGTTTTAATTACAGGTTGTTCTACTGGAATAGGGTATGAAACAGCTATCTATCTAAAAAGTAAAGGCTATCAAGTCTTTGCAACTGCACGAAAAGAAAAAGATGTTAAACAATTAGAAGAGTTGGGATTTAACTCTTTTTTACTTGATGTAACTTCATCTTCAAATATTCAAGATGTTTTAAAGCAAATCTTACAAATCACAAATGGTACACTAGATGTACTTTTTAATAATGCAGGATATGGTCAGCCTGGTGCTGTTGAAGATTTAAGGATAGATGTACTAAAAGAACAATTTGAAACAAATGTATTTGGATTACATGAGGTTACTGTTCAAATTCTTCAAATAATGAAAGCTCAAGGGTATGGAAAGATTATTCAACATAGTTCTGTTCTTGGTTTAGTTTCTCTTAAATTCAGAGGAGCATATAATGCAAGTAAATATGCACTAGAGGGTTTAACAGATACTTTACGGCTTGAACTACTTGATACAAATATAGATGTTACACTTTTGAATACAGGTCCAGTTACAAGTGATTTTAGAAAGAATGCTATTATTAAACTAAATCAAAATATTGATATGGAAAGTTCTAGATTTAAAAAAAGCTATTTTAAAAGTATAGATGTAAAAAAAAGTGATGTACCATTTAATCTTGAAGCGATTGAAGTTGCTAAGGTTGTAGAGAAAATTATTTTAGCAAAAAAAGTAAAACCAAGATATTATATAACAAAAGCTACATATATACTTGGATTTTGTAAAAGGATTTTATCAACAAATTTACTTGATAAGATTTTAAAAAGAATTTAGATTATTTTTAATTTGCTTTTATAAGCATTGGTACTAATTTCTTATTTAAAAAGAAAGTTCCAAATGGTACTAATGAAGAGATAAATGCAAAAGTAGAAAATTTAATAGACCATTCTTGTTCTTTTGTTGCGATATAAAGAGCATAGATAAACCAAACAAATAAAGCACCATGAATCATACCTACTATTTTTGTTGCTATTGCAAATCCCATTATGTATTTTAAAGGCATAGCAATAAAAAGTAGAATTAAAAATGACCACCCCTCTATATATGCTGATAGTTTAAACTGTTTTAAATTTGTATTCATTGATGAACCCCAATAATTTTTTTGATATTTTAACTATTTTTTCTTTAACCAAGATAATAAAATACTAATATAAATATAAATTAAATATCTAAATCTTACTATCAAGATAAAATTAAGTAATAGACTTGTAGAATGTTACATTAAAATTAAGGAAATAAAATGGCAACAGCAGCAGCAAGACATATATTAGTAGAAGATGAGCAAGTTTGTAAAGATTTAAAAGCACAAATTGAAAGCGGTGAAACAACTTTTGAAGATGCAGCAGCAAGTTATTCTCAATGTCCATCAGGAAATGATGGTGGAGATTTAGGAACTTTTGGTCAAGGTCAAATGGTACCAGAATTTGATAAAGTTGTATTTAGTGATAAGGTTGGTGTAGTTCATGGACCTGTTAAAACTCAATTTGGTTATCACTTATTAGAAGTAACTTCAAGAGAAGATTAAAACTTAATAGATAGTAGTTTTCTACTATCTGTATAGATAACTTGTAATGGGAAAATATTATAAAATATTTATGTTAATAACTGTTATCTCAATAGTTTTATTGACATACATATCTTATAATAATCAACAATTTAAGAATAATCCTCTCTCTTTGGATATAGTTACAAAAATAGAGAATAAAAAGAATAAAATAAGAGCTTTAATATATAATAAATATAGAGTTGATATAAATATTCCTATAGAAATAACTGATAAAATAGGAGATAATCTATTTGGATTAGCTACATTTACTAAAGATAAAAAGATAAAAATATATCTAAATAAAAAAAGATTTAAAGAAAATGAAGAATATATGATAGATTATGTTTTACCACATGAATATGCTCATGCTATTATGTTCTATTTTGGTGATTTTACAAAAGAGAATGGTGGACATAGTAAAAGGTGGCAAGATATATGTTTGGCACTTGATGGTAAAAAGTGTGATAGATATGTAAATCACAATGATATATTAATAGAAAAGGTGAGATTTTAATTATTTGGAGGCACTTGTGGATAAAGAGATAAAATTTAGTTTAAGTAGCGATTCTATTGAGAATTTAAAAGTATTTAGTGAAATTTTAAAAAAAGATGTTAATACTATTTTAAATGAAGCTTTGGAGAATTATTTTGAAGAGGCTCAAAAGATCTTAATGGAAAAGAATTTAGAGGATGAAAATGCTATGACAAATTTAGATTTTAATGAATTTTGGGATGATGTGGATATTTAGTGGTTTTATTATATAATAGTGTATTAAGGTTACAAAGGAGGGATCAAAATGAATTCTAAATATATTATAGTTTGTATAGATAGTGATAGTGTTATTTTAAGTATATTGGAGAGTAAAATTTCTAGAATAATTGATAGTAATTATGTAGTGAATACTTATACTACGGCAGAAGAAGCATTATTAAATTCTTTTGAAAATATTGCAAATGGTTATGAGATACTTATGACTATTTGTAGTTATGACTTACCAAATATTACAGGTGAAGAGTTTATTGTAGATTTCTTTAAAAACTCTCCATATACAAAAAATGTAATATTTAAACCAGATTTAAATATAGATATTATTTCAAATATTTTGAATAATGCTTCACTTTATAGAATAATTGATAAAAATTTAGATAAATGTAATTTTGAACTGATGATACTAGAAACAATAAAAGTATATGATCAAGAGAGACGATTAAGAGACTATCAAAATGTTTTAGAGGATGCGGTGGATAAAAGAACAAAAGAGTTAAAAGATACAAATATAA
>DAOVXU010000214.1 GCA_030635995.1 Arcobacter sp.
AGTAGTTAAATTTAAATGTTCTTTTTTTAAATTTTGTATATTATCATCAAGTAAAATATGAGCATCTTCCTTATCTATAAAATTTATAGATTTTTCCAATATATCCAATCTATATGCTCTATTTTCATTTGGAAACAATGTAGAATTTATCTCATTTGCTTGAGCAATCAGTCTCATAGCAACTTTCCCAAATTCAAAATATTCATCTTCATCATGCCAAATATCAACATCATCAATAGCTTCTATTAATATTTTAAATTTATCACTACAAGATGGTAAAAATTCATCATAATTTTCACTAAAATAATCAAATACAATTTTTGTAGCACATCTAGATGTATCTAAAAAATACCAATCATATTTATTTGCACTTGATTGTCCTGTAGCATGATGATCCAAAAGTTGTAATTTTATTTTATAACCATTATCATTTAAATTATTAATTTTTTTATTTAAACTTCTTGATTCATCATTTGTAAGATTTAAATCACTTATCAATATAAAAGTATCTTCCCCTTTAATATTTTGAACTTTAGTTAAAATTATGTCAAGATTTGTTTTAACCTCAATCCCATAATTTGCATTAAAATATTCACCACTAGGAAATATTTTTTTCGAAATCAACTGACAACCATAACCGTCTAAATCTGTATGAGATAAATGAAAAAAATTCATTGCATTATATCCTTTAGTGTTAATGAACTTAAAAAGTCATCTATTTTTATTTGAAGTTTATTTAGTACAGGCCATAAAGTACATTGAGATGCCTTTTGACTAGGACAACTTTCAAGTGAAGGGGAACATTCAAATACAGAAGGTGATTTATCTTCAGAAATTTCAGAGATTTGTAAAATAGTTAAATTATCAGGTATAATTTTTAAACTAAAACCACCATTTACCCCTTTAAAAGAGTTTAAAACATCTTTTTTTACAAAATTTTGCAAGATTTTAGCTAAATATGATTTTGGAAGATCTAATTGTTTAGATAACTCATCTACATTCTTTAACGAATCACTTTTAGCAATAGAAATTAAAGCTAATAAAGCATATTCTGTTTTTTTAGTTAGTAACATATCGTCCCTTATTTAATATATGAAGTGTATCAAAAACCTTGTAAAGTAAGCTTAATGGTATTAAACATTAAATCTAAAATGCATCACATCACCATCTTGCACAATATAATCTTTACCTTCTATTTTTAATTTACCAGCTTCTTTTGCTTTAGATTCTCCACCTAAAGTTACAAAATCATCATATCCTATAACTTCAGCTTTAATAAATCCTTTTTCAAAATCATTATGAATTACGGCAGCTGCTTTAGGAGCTGTACAGCCTTGAGGGATAGTCCAAGCTCGCACCTCTACTTTACCAGCTGTAAAATAACTTTGAAGACCAAGTTTATCAAATGCTGTATGAATAATCTTTTCAAGTCCAGATTCCTCAACACCTAAATCACTAAGCATCTCTTTTGCATCTGCATCATCCATATCTACAAGTTCCTCTTCTATTTTAGCACATAACATAACTAAATCAGCATCAACCAAAAGTGCATGTTCTCTTACTATATCAACATATTTATTACCATCTACTAAAGAGTCTTCATCAACATTGGCACCATATATTACAGTTTTTGCAGATAAAAATCTAAGCTCTTGATTTAGAGCAATAAAATCTTCATTATCAGCTTTTTCAAAAGTTTTTACAGGGTTTAATTCATCAAGATGAGCTGCAAGTTCTTTGGCAATTTCAAGTTGAGCACCAGCAACTTTATCAAATTTAGCACCTTTTTTAAGTTTATCAATTTTCTTATCTAACTGACCAATATCAGAATAGATAAGTTCAGCTTCAATTATCTCAATATCTCTTAATGGATCAATACCACCCTCTACATGAACTACATTCTCATCCTCAAAACATCTAACCATATGAAGAATAACTTCAACTTCTCTAATATTTGATAAGAATTGATTTCCTAGCCCCTCACCTTTTGAAGCACCTTTTACAAGTCCAGCAATATCAACAAAGTCAATAGTTGAATGTTGAATTTTATCTGGATTTACTATTTTAGCTAACTCATCAAGTCTTTTATCAGGTACAGGTACAACTGCTTTATTTGGTTCAATTGTACAAAATGGATAATTCTGTGCTTCTGCATTTTGTGCTTTTGTAAGAGCATTAAAAGTTGTACTCTTTCCTATATTTGGTAATCCTACAATCCCTACGCCTAGTCCCATAATAGTCCTTTTTACATATAATATTTAATATTATTTATTTTCTACTTATGCAATTTCTTAAGGTGATTAAATTCATTTTTTGTATTAGATTTGATTATTTTTTTGAAGTGGCTCCGGATACTGGATTCGAACCAGTGACCAAATGATTAACAGTCATCTACTCTACCACTGAGCTAATCCGGAATGTTTTAAAAGTATAGTTACTTTTTAGAGTGGAAGTATAACTAAGAAAACTTATAATAAGATTAAGGGAAATAAAATCATCTTCTTCTATAACTTAATGCTTCTAAAAGATGAATTTTTTCTATATTTAATGATTGTTCAATATCTGCTATTGTTCTACTTATTTTTAATATTTTATTAATTGAGCGAAAAGTTAAAGAGTAATTTTCAATTGCTCTATCAAGTATCTCTTGTGTTTTATTATCTAAAATACAATATTTTAAAATATCTTTCTCATCAAGTTTTCCATTTAATTCTTGTTGCCCTCTTATCTTTTGATAACTAAACGCATTTAAAACTTTTTGATGTATTGTTTTAGAACATATATCAGCTTTATCCTCTTTTTTTACCTCATTCATAACTATATGTAAATCAATTCTATCTAAAA
>DAOVXU010000183.1 GCA_030635995.1 Arcobacter sp.
ATTATATGGGTATGTTAGCTACTGTTGTAAATGGTATAGCTATGCAAGAAGCTTTAGAACATATTGGTGTTGAAGCAAGATTGCAAAGTGCTATTAAGATGGAGCAAATTGCAGAATCTTTTATCGAAAGACGAGCAAGAAGACATTTGGAAAAAGGTCGAGTTGTTATTTTTAGTGCAGGTACAGGGAATCCATTTTTTACAACAGATACAGCGGCTACATTAAGAGCAACAGAGATTGGTGCTGCAATTTTAATTAAAGCAACTAAAGTTGATGGTGTTTACGATAAAGACCCAATGAAATATGATGATGCTGTTAAGCTTGAAGTGATTAGTTATGATGATGCTTTAAAAGATCATATAAAAGTTATGGATGATACAGCAATTGCATTAGCAAAAGACAATAAATTACCAATAGCAGTAGCTAATATGAATGATAAAGGTAATTTATTAAGTATAGTTAATAATGATTATACAAAATGTTCAATAGTAAAATAAATTAAGGAAAGATTATGAGAATAGAAGAAATTTTATCAAAAGCGTTAGAAAAAGTTGGAAATGATAGGTATATATTAGCTTTAGCAGTAGGTCAAAGAGCAGATGAATTAAGTAAAGGGGCAAAACCTCTTTTAGATAATGCAACATTAAAGAATATGAAATATACAGATATTGCTATAAATGAGATTGCAAAAGGTTTATTAACAGTTGAAGGTTTTGAAGAGATAGAATAAGAGATATTACTATTATATTTTGGAAAATTATTTATTAGAGATAAAAAGTATTAATACTGTTGATAAAGCGATAGAATGCTTAGGTAAATCTATCACTTTATCCAATAATATTAATAAAGCTTTAGACTTTTGTATAACTGCACACGAAGGTCAATTTAGAAAAAGTGGTGAACCTTATGTTGTTCACCCAATTTTAGTAGCAGCAATTACGGCATATTTTAGTCATGATGAGGCTATGGTTTTGTCTGCAATTTTACATGATATTGTAGAAGATACTAAATATACACTTAGTGATATATCAAATATGTTTGGTAAAGATGTTGCTCATATTGTTGATGGTTTAACAAAAATAACAGAGATTAGAGAAAATGAATTTATCCACTCTTCATCAAATGAGAGAGTTATAAAATCAGCACTTACTTTTAGAAAAATGTTAATAGCTTCTATTGATGATGTAAGAGTATTAGTTGTTAAATTATTTGATAGAATGCACAATATGCTTACTCTTGATGCTCTTGGTGTTGATAAACAAAAAAGAATTTCGGAAGAAACTTTAGTGGTATATTCACCAATTGCACATAGATTTGGTATGTCTACAATTAAAAATTCTCTTGAAGATTTATCATTTTTTTATCTTTATCCTGATGAATATAAAAAAATAGATAATTATATAAAAACATATCAAGAGAAAATCCAAACAGTATTTGATGATTTTTTAATTGATGTTAAAAGTTTATTAGATGTTGATAGCAATCCTACAATAGAGATTTTTAGTCGTATTAAGCATTACTATTCTATATATTTAAAGATACAAAGAAAAGGTATCAATATAGATGAAGTTTTAGATCTTTTTGCTATTAGAATTATTACTAAAGATAAATTGGACTGTTATAATATTTTAGGAAAAATTCATACACACTATAAGCCATTAATATCTAGGTTTAAAGATTATATTGCAATTCCTAAAGAGAATGGGTATCAAACAATTCATACAACTATATTTCATAATGCAAAGATTTTTGAAATTCAAATTAGAACAGAAGATATGCATAATGTCGCAGAATATGGTGTTGCTGCTCATTGGAAATATAAAGATGGAGATGTTGAAGTAAAAGAACCAAATCTTAAGTGGTTGCACACTTTAGCAATTGACAATGAAAATGTTGAAGAGTTTTATGATGAGACTAAGCAGGAATTATTTAGTGAAGAGATAATAGTATATTCTCCAAGAGGTGATGTATTTACTCTTCCAAGAGGTTCAACAGCTTATGATTTTGCATATTTAATTCATACAGATCTTGGTAATAAATCAGTAGATGCTTTTATTAATACAATTAAAAAACCACTTTTAACAGAACTAAAAAGTGGTGATATTATCTCTATTAATGCACAAAATGAAATTATTCAACGGTGTTCATGGTATGACATGGTAAAAACGACAAAGGCAAAAAAGAATATAAAATTGCTTTGTTTAAGTAAAATAAAACAAATTGATATTTTAAATGGAAATAATATAATCAATACAATATTTTCAAGATATAAAGAGAATATTTTAGATACCATAGAAGTTAAAAAAATTGAAAAAATTACATATAATATTGATAGTTTAAAAAATATAAAAAGATATATAGAAGACCAAATAAGAGATAAAAAAGGGTTATTTGCTAGAATACAAGTGCAAAATTTAACATTTAAAAAATTTCAATTTGATAATATAGTTTTATATTCTAATTTTCATATCTCGTCAGCTTCAATGGATCATTGTTGTCATCCAAAATTAGGGGATGAAATTGTAGCTTTTAAAGATAAAAAAGATGTTATTATTCATCATAAAATGTGTGAAAATGCATTTGAACTTATGAAGGCTTCAAAACAAATGGTTTATTGTCGTTGGAGTGATGATAAATATTATGTATATAAAATGGTAGTCAGTTTACATAATACAAAGGGTGAGTTAGCAAGATTATTGACCCATTTATCAAATAATGATGCAGTTGTATTATTTATAGAATATGGAAAAGACAAATATTCGCATATTCAATACTGTACATTGGATTTTGAAATAAAAAATAAAAGTACAGAAAAAGTAAAATATATAGTATCTCAAAAAGCTAAAATAATAGAATTTTATTCTACTCAAGATGCATATAAATAAAAAGGATTTTTATGGAAGAAAAAATAAAACAAGTACTATTGGAAGTTCAAAGAGGTACTGCTGAAATAATTGATGAAGTTTCAATTGAAAAAAATATTAGAAGATATTATGAAACTGGTGAAAATTATTATGTTAAAGCTGGATTTGATCCAACTGCTCCTGATTTACATTTAGGGCATACAGTATTGTTACAAAAACTTGCTACTTTCCAAAAATATGGTGCAATAATCCAATTTCTTATTGGTGATTTTACAGCTACTATTGGTGATCCTACTGGTAAAAATGCTACAAGAAAAGTTTTAACCAATGAAGATATTATTAAAAATATTCAAAGTTATACTACGCAAGCTTTTAAAATACTTGATAAAGATAAAACTAACATTGTTTATAATAAAGATTGGTTAGAGCCATTAGGTGCTAGTGGTATGCTTATGTTGGCATCTAATTTAACAGTTGCTAGAATGTTAGAAAGAGATGATTTTTCTAAAAGATATTCTTCAAATACACCTATTGCAGTTAGTGAATTTATGTATCCTCTTCTTCAAGGTTATGATAGTGTACATTTAGGTTCTGATGTAGAGATTGGTGGAACTGATCAAAAATTTAATCTACTTATGGGTAGACAATTGCAAAAAGCTTATGGATTAAAAAAACAACAAGCAGTTCTAATGATGCCTATTCTTGAGGGTTTAGATGGTGTTAATAAGATGTCTAAATCTCTTGGAA
>DAOVXU010000094.1 GCA_030635995.1 Arcobacter sp.
GTTGTTATCATATTTCTTAGAACTAAACTATAAAAGTGGTCAAGAACTTCTTGCTCTATATCTGTTAACTCTTTATCATGATTTGTAGCAACATAACTTGGACCGTTTCCAAGCAATTCTGCTATGATTTTATGACTAATTCCAGGATTACATTCAACAACTAATCGACCTTCAAGTGGTTTCATTGATAGTGTATTTAAACTTGTAATGGGGGGTACAGAAAGGATAAACTCCCCATATGTCATTTGTTCAATCGCTTTTACTTTTACATCAACAATCTTTCTCATAAGATTTGATAAGTCTGTAACCATAACTCTTACCATTTTTTCATGTAAAGCTTCAAAAGCCTTCTCTTGATCTTTTGTGATAGTATTTGGTTTTTTAAAGTCATAAATAGTATAACTTTTCTCTTTTGGTACGGGGGCAGCATCTTCTATATCATCAAGATCTACATCACCCTCTTCGGCAATATTTAAAAGTGCATCAATCTCATCTTGACTTAAAAATTCTGCCATCTATCTCACCAACTCTATTTTAGCATCAATTGCGTTTATCTCTTTTAGCATTTGAAGGGTTTTTATTATTTGCTGAATATCAAGTTTCATAATTTTCATAGAACGCATAAGATCTGATACTGTAGGTTGGGCATATGAATTTATAAGTGCATTGTTTAGATTTATATTTATAGGTTTTGTACCAATTCTTACATTATCCCCTATATCTACTCCAGAATTTTTAATAGGATCATTAAAATCTGCTTGTGGCATATTTAATCTTTTTATTTTTATAGTAAATTCTTTTTGTGTAATAGTTGTAGGTTTTATCTTAATATCAGAACCTGCCACAATAATCTCTCTTGCTATATCAATAATAATTTTCTTTTTTATATTTGAAATCAGTTCAATACTTTGTATTTGAGCTATAAAACTTACTATTGATATATTATTTGGTTTTTGAACCTCAATTGTTCTTGTATCGATTGCTTGTGCGATAAATGAGTTAAATGTTTTATTTATATTTTTTTCAATATTTGCAGCAGTTCTTGCATCATTTCTAAATAAGCTTAATGTGATTGATTTTTCCCCTTTTAAACTAAAATCTAGTTCATTTTCTATTGTTGCTCCATCATAGATATAACCTGTAGTTTTACTATTTGGATTTGATAAAATATTTCCTTGTGCTAGCGCATAAACTTGTCCATCTACACCTTTTAATTGAGTTAAAAGTAATTCACCCGCATCTATAGATTTTGCATCACCTATAGATGATACATTGATTTTGATTTTATCACCTTGTCTTGAAAATGGTGGTAATACTGCTGTAACCATAACAGTAGCTATATTTTTAGATTTTATTGATGATGTTGGTATCTTGACATAAGAGTTTCTTAAAAGATTTTGTAATGATTGCATAGTAAATTGACTTTTATCTCCAGTTCCTGGAAGTCCTACAACTAAACCATAACCTAATAGTTGGTTATCTCTAATACCTACTATATTTGATACATCTTTGATAGTTTGTCCGTAACTATAAATTATAAGTAATGTTAAAAATAAAAATTTTTTCAAAATAAAAATGCGTCCTAATATATATTTGATATTATTTTATCTAAAATTATATAAATAATTGATATAATAAGTACAACAAAAGAAAATAAAGGTTATCTCTCTTGATTATTTATGTTTATGGAAATAAGAAATTTAAAAAAGAGATAAATACTCTTTTATTAGAATCTGGTATTAAAGAAGATATTGAAGATATAGGTATGTTAAGTATTTTAAAATCAACGATTAAAGAATTTCCAAATAATATCTTTTTGATTGATAATGAAAAGATTATTGATAATAGGAAATTGATAAATAAAATACAATTCTTTAAACCTAAAGATGGTATAGATAAAGAGTTTTTAGAGCAATACGGAGTAGGGGATATTTGTTTTAACTCTATGAATGGATTTGTTCAATATATTTTGAGTAGACTACATCATACTCCCATTATAGTAGCTGATGAGATTAAAGATGAAAATATTGAAGAAGAAGATGAATTTGAATTTAATAATAGTATTGATTCTGAAGATGAAATTACTATAGAAGAAGATGAATCTAGAGATTTAGAAAATATAATATGTATAGATGATATTTTTGACAGTGAGATGGTTGAGGTTATGAATGACTTTTCAACTAAAAAAAATAAGATGGAGGATTAGATATGGCAGATATGATCGATTTAGATAATATTCTTGAAGATGATTTAATGGATGCTTTAAGTGATTTAGGAATAATGGCAACTTCTAGCCCTAAAGTTGAAAATAGTATTTCAAATATAGATGATATTACAATTCCTGAACCTATTATAGAAGAGATTAAAAAAGTTGAAACACAAAATATTAATATAAGTAGTTTTAGTTCAGATATTGATAATATTGCCCATCTTTTAAAAGAGTTATTGAATAATAAAACAATAGAGATAACAATAAAAATAAAAGATAATTAATTATGGATTTAATAGGTATCTCTCAACAAACAGTAAAAATAATTTTATTATTGGGATTGCCATCATTATTGGTTAGTATGGTTATTGGTCTTATTATTAGTATATTTCAAGCAGTTACACAAATCAGTGATGCTTCCCTCTCTTTTGTACCTAAGGTTATAATAGTATCTATTTTTATAGTTATATCTTTACCATGGGTTGGAGATAAAATAGAGGGCTATACTTTTGAATTATGGGATATAATTTTAACATTTGGTGTAGCATAAATGATAAATAAATTATATAAATTAAAACAAACTCAACTTGATCAACAGTTAATGCAAAAACAACAATTAGTATCAAAAATATTTGATATCGATAATAGTATTGAAAATATACAGATGAGTTTATCTTCTGTAGGGGTTGAAAAGTTTGGAGCAATTGGGGATTTTAAAATATTAGCAATTCATAAAAACTCTATGAAATATGAAAAACATAAATTGGAGCAAGAAAAGAATATAATAGAAAATGAAATTTTTAAATATGATAAAATAATAATTGAGTATCAAAAAGAGGTAGAGAAATATAAATATTTAGTTAAAGAGGCTTTAAAAGAGAAGATAAAAGAGGAGCAAAAACAAGAAGAGTTAATTGCTAGTGAATTTGTATTATCAAAATATGCAAATAAGATGGTCGGATAATTTATGATAAAATTTATATATTTTATATGCTTAACTTTTTTAACTTTTAATTTTTCACATTTAGAAGCTGTTGTTATGGAAGAGGGAGAGTTTGTAAAACAAAAAAAAGAGTTAGTAAAATTGAAAAAAGAGTTAGATGAGTTTTATAATATTAAAGAGGATGAATATAATAAAAATCAAAGTAGTTTGGATAGTGTAAGTATAAAAATACAAAAACAACTTGATGAGATAAAATTAGTAAAAAAACAAAATCAAGAGATATTAGATGAAATTGAACAAAAAATAGTTAGTAAAGCTATAAAATTGTATTCAAAAATGAAGCCTAAATTAGTAAAAGCCATCTTACAAAAAAAGATAGATGATGGAGATATTAATGATGTATTTGATATTATGGTAAGATTAAAAGATAAAAGAGTGATGAAATTATTAAAAATGTTTGATACAAAAACTTCAACACAATTGATGAATATGATTAGCGAATATAAGAATAAACCAAAAGAGGAGAAGTAGATGGCGGAAGAAGAAGCAGCAGTAGAAGAGAAAAAAGCAGGTAATCCCATGATGATGGTGCTAGTAATACTTATAGTAGTATTATTAGTAGCAGTGGGTGGAATAGGATATATGTTATTTTCTAAAGGATTTTTTGATGATAAACCAGCTGATGGTCAATCCCAAGAGGTTAAAAAAGTAGATGCATCTTCTGCCAATAAAGAATATTTTAAAGCAGAGATAAAAGATTTGGTTTTAAATATTACAAATGCGAAGGGTAAAGAAAAATTAATGAAATTATCTTTTTCTATTAAAAGTGTAGAATCTACAATAGAAGCTTTGATTGCTGAAAATAAAGATGAGGTAATTGATATAGTAATTCAACAAATAAGCTCAAGAAGTAGTGAAGAACTTTTAACTGTTGGAGGTAAAGAGTTATTAAAAGAAGAGTTATTGAATGAGATGAACTCTATTATAAATGAAGCGACATCATCAAATGAAGAGATAAAAAGAAATAATATTAAAAAACTTTTCTTTACAACATTTGTGATTAAATAGGACTAAATATATGATTTTAATAGTAAAGGGTACAAATTATAAAAGTTTAATAAGAAAAGTTTTATCGTTTGTAGCTTTAGTTGTTATGTTTTCATTATATTATAATCATATGAGTAGTGAATTTAAATCACAAAATGATAAGTTAGCAAAAGAGTTAAAAGAAAAAACAGATAAATTAAAGAAAAAATTTGATTTAACTAAAAAAGTTGAAAGAATAATATATAAAGAAGCTGAAAAATGTGTAGATTTAATAGGTCAAGAGAGAATTAAATCTATTAAAATTGATAAAGATAGATTAATTATAATATGTGATTGGGATACAGATATAGAGGTTTTATTTGTAAGGTATGGTGTATTAGCATTGGTTAAAAGTACACCAGAAGATATAAAAATAAAAATTGATTTAAAATTTATAGTAGAGAGTATATATGAAATTTAATAATTTAATAATATTATTTAGTATTTTATTGTTTATTGGTTGTGCAAGTGATGATAAAAAAATAAATTTGGATGCTAAACCTGAAAAACAAATTCCTTTAAAATCAAAAAAATTGAATAAAGTTCGTAAGGGGACTTTATACTCAAGAGCAGGAGCATCCCTTTTTGCAGATAAAAAAGATTTACAAATTGGAGATATTTTACAAGTAAATATTAGTGAATCTTTACAAAATGATACTAAAAATACAAGAGCATTAACAAAAAATAATACATCATCTTTAGGTGGTGGCATTTTTGCTCCTGTTACTGGTGTAACAAATACAACAGGGACAACTGCAAGAATAAATAAATTAAATAATGCTTTAGGTGTGGGATTTAATAGTAAATCTGCAAATGCATTCAGTGGTAGTGCGACATCTAAATTTGATGAAAAATTTTCTACAATTATATCTGTTGTAATAACAGATATTTATCAAAATGGTAATTATTTTATAAAAGGTCATAAAGAATTACTTATAAATGAGCAAAAACAAAAAATAGCTATAAGTGGAGTGATAAGACCATATGATATTACACCTGATAATACTGTTGTATCTTCTCAAATCGCAAATTTAAAAATTTTATATGAAAAAGATGGTGAAGAGGTTGATAGTTTGGATAAATCTTGGGGTACAAGAATAATAGAAACCATATGGCCATTTTAATCTAAATTTAAGAAATGTAATATATAATGAATATATATTTATAATAAAGGAGTATTGTAATGTTAAACACACTTAATGTAGCTCAATCAGGTCTTGCTGTTGCTAGTGCACAAGTTGAAAATGTGATGAATAATATTGCAAATGAAAATACTGAAGGTTATAAAAAAAGGGTTGTTTCAACATCTGAATCTAGCCATCTAGATGCAAGGGAAACTGGTAGAGGTGTAGCTTTAGGTTCCGTAGATAGAATAACAAATATTTATATGTATGATAATCTTATGACACAGCAAAGTAAAGATGCTGAATATACAGAATTATCAAATATGCTTAGTGATATAGAGTCTATATTTTATGAAACAGAAGATAGTGGATTTTCAAATGATTTAGATAAATATTTTCAAGCATTAGAGGATCTTCGATCAAATCCATATAATGAGATTTATAGAAATAATTTATCAAATCAAGGTCAAATACTAGTTGATGATCTACAAACATTATATAAAGGTATTGAAGATAGAGAAGTTGTAACTACAAATTTTGTAGAAGATAATGTAGATGAGATAAATGGTATCTTAAATGATATTGGAGCTGTAAATAAGCAAATAGTAGACTCTATAAATCCATCTAATGATTTGCTTGATAAAAGAGATCAATTGGAGTCTAGATTAAGTGCTTATATGTCTATTGATGTTGATAGAGCTGATACATATTCCTTAAGTATGGGTGGTATGACAGCTGTAAGATATGATACAAATATACATGCTATAAATATGGTAACTGAAAATATAGCACAAAAAGATATATACGCTGATACAAATAGTAGTAGTACATTGGTTGGTGCAAATTGGGATGGTTCAGATAGTATTACATATACTTTAGACAAAGACAATTCAGTAACAGTAACAGCAGGAGATTTTTTTGTAGATACAGATGGAAATACACAAATAGTTACGAAAGATAATATTGTACAAGCTTTAGCTGATAAAATAAATAATGATCCTAAACTTTCAATTTATATTGAAGCTCATAATGGTCAATATTCATTGGATGAATATGGAAATAAAGTTGAACAATCACCTACGAATACAGATTATTATTTAATGATAGAATCTAAAATTGATGGAATAGATGGTAAATTTGAAAGTAGAATTATTGTTAATAATGATGATACTACAGATGGAATTGGAAATCAAGTATCTAATTTAGTAGAAAAAAATATATTAAAAAGTAAAGAAGCCAATAACGATATTCATTTTGAGATA
>DAOVXU010000186.1 GCA_030635995.1 Arcobacter sp.
AAAGTATATCTAAAACATCAAGTTCTAAAAGTGTCTCAAAAAATAGTTCACTTTTTTCTAATTCAAAAACTTTTTTAATCTCTTTATAAACTCTATCAGGTTGAAGAGATTTCAATTCAGTTTTCATCTGTTTAACAAACTTTTTAGTTTGGGATGATATTTTAAACTCTGGAAATTTTGCTTGAAACCGAGCAAGTCTAAGAACTCTTAGAGGATCTTCTTTAAAAGCATCCGAAGTATGTCTTAAAATCTTATTTTTTATATCTTCCATCCCACCATAAGGATCAATATAACTATCAGTAAACTCATCATATGCAATAGAATTAATAGTCAAATCTCTTCTTTTTAAATCATCTTGTATAGTCACATCTGAAGTATCAACCTCAAAGCCATTATACCCATCAGTAACTTTTCTCTCAACACGAGCCAATGCAATCTCAAAACCATTCTCATCTAAAAATACAGGAAAATCTTTGCCAACTAAAGATAGATGTTTAAAATCGTCAGGTGTATATCCAACAGCTACAAAGTCAATATCACTAGACTCAATTTCTAGTAATCTATCTCGTACACAACCACCAACTTGATATATTTTTTTAGTTATCATTTTGAGTTATTTCAAATCCATACTTTCAATCATCAAATCAAAATCACTCACATACAATTTATCTTGAATAACTCTATATTTTTCATATTCACTTTGAGCTTTTAATTTTGCTTCTAGTGCTGATATTTTGCCATTATCTAAAAGTATTGGAAAACTTGAAAGTTTTATAAATTGATCTAAAAACTCTATCCAATCTTTCATATTCATTACGCTTCCTTGTTCTGCTCTAAGTTGGGCTAATTCTAAATATGCTACAACTATTCTATCTAGTTTTTTAATATGCTCTTCATTTAAATAATTTTTGGCAATTGTTACATCTGATTTTAATATTTTATCTATTGGAGCATTTTTCCAAGTTTTAAGCCCCATATATATTTTATTTGCATCTGCTTCACTATATATGATTTCAGCAGCAGTTTTACCACAAATCGCCCAATGCAATTTATTTTGTACGGAAGAGTAAAAACCTTTTGTTATCTTGTCATTTTTGTCATAATCTGCACTTAAAACATATATATCGGTAATTTTTTGATAAAATCTTCTCTCACTAGCTCGTATCTCTCGTATTCGTTCTAGTTGTTCATCAAAATAATCTTTTCCAAAATGTTTCATTTGCTTAAGTCTTTCATCATCCATCGCAAAACCTTTGACAATATACTCTTCAAGTATAATAGTCGCCCATTTTCTAAACTGTATGGCTCTATAAGAATTTACTCTATAGCCCACAGATACTATGGCTTTTAGATTGTAATATTTAACATTTTTTTCTTGTGTTAGACCTTCTATAGCTCCATGAGAAGTGGTATGTCGGAATTCCCGACATACCACTTTCTCATCTAATTCATTTTCTTCAAATATATTTTTCAGATGACCACTTATAGTACTTCTACCTTTTTCAAAAAGCTCTGCTATTTGCTTCTGAGTCAACCATAAAGTCTCATTTTTAAACTTTACATCTATATTCACTTTTGAATCTTTTATTTTAAATATTACAAAGTTAGAGAATTGTTCTGGTATTGTATTAGTATTAGTCATTATTTCCTCTTTTAGTATGTCTGAATTTCCGACATATTGAATCTTCAAAAGTTTTCACTTCTATACTATCTTCACCATTGAGGGAAGTAAATATTAAAAATTCTACTGTTGAGTTTCTAATTAGTTTATTCATCAATTTTTGTTTTTTAGAAATGTATGTCATATTATAATGTTTATTTATCATCTTTACCATAAGGTTCATTTTTACTTGCCACCATAAAACCATCTGGATTATATTCAAGGTTATTACCACTTATATAGTTATCATTTGTACTACTTGTATTAATACCAATATCATCATAAAACTTCTCAACAAATTTAACAATCTTATCAAGCACCCTAGGAACTATCTTTTTTCTCTCAAGTAACTTAGGCTTAACCTTTAAAGTTTTAGCTACATCTGTTGCCAATGGTTTTCTCTCATCATAAATATATGTATCAATTACTTTTTTTACTTCATCATTATTTAAATTTTCATCTTCACATAATTTTTTAAAAGCATCTATCTTTTCAATATCCCAAAATTTCTCAAATTCATCATCAATATTACTATCATCTTTTATCTGCATTAAATTTTCATTGATGAATTTTTCAATTAGTTCTCTTTTACTTCTTAAACTTGCATTACCATTGATAATATTATTTATATTTTCTCTTTGTTTTTGTTTCTCTTTTTCATTAGCATTTTTATATTGTGCTAATAGTTTTAAAATATAAATTACATTTATTTCATCTTTATGTATAAGTTCTAATTCAAAATCAACATCTTCAAGTATAGATACTTTTTCAGTTCCACCTGTACCACCACCAATATCCTCATACATATCAAGGTATTTAGATTTATAATCTTCAAACTCTTGCTCTGTCATTTTTAAATCAGACCATTTAAAATCACTAAAACCATCTAAGATATTCTTAACTCTCATTATCTCTCTAAATGCTTTTATAAATTCTAACTTTTCATCTTCATTATTTAACTCATCTACACTACTAATAGAAGGAACAAGTCCAATTAATATATTATATTTAGTATCAAATCTTACAACATAATCTTCATAAGGTTGCATCAAAATAATCTCATTAGCATTTTCATTTGAAAACAATGCTATAGCTTCATCTGTTTTACTTTTTAGATTTCTAAAACATATAATATTACCTTGAGATTTTTGTTCATTTAATATTCTATTTGTTCTTGAAAATGCTTGTATAAGCCCATGATATTGTAAGTTTTTATCTACATATAAAGTATTTAATGATTTACTATCAAATCCTGTTAAAAACATATTTACCACAAGTAGTATATCAACTTCTCTATTTTTAACTTGTTTTGATATATCGTTGTAATAGTTATAATAACTCTGACTATCTTTTGTACTAAATTTTGAGCCAAACATTTTATTATAATCATCTATATACTCATCAAGCTTTTCACGACTATGCTTATTGATATGTTCTTCATCAATATTTGCTCCATCACTCTCATCAAGTACTTCACTACCATTTGCATCTTTATCATTTTCATTTGCACTATATGAAAAAATTGTTGCTATTTTTAGATTGTGTTCTCCTAATTCTTTTTTAGCTCTAAATAGTTCATAATACTTTGTAAGCATTGATATTCCACTTACACACATCATAGCTGTAAACTCTTTTGAGTGGGTTTTACGATTATGATTTGCGATAATATAATCAACTATCTTTTCTACTCTATCATCACTTTCAAGTAATTCTTTAGTATCAATAGCTTCTACATCTATATCAATATTTGTAGCACTATGCTTTTTTTCTTTATATCTTCCAATATACTCAACTGAGAATTTTAATACATTATCATCATTTATTGCATCTGTTATCACATATCTATGAAGTCGTTTTTCAAATAGATC
>DAOVXU010000125.1 GCA_030635995.1 Arcobacter sp.
AAATAGATTATTTAATGAACAACATTTTAAAGAAGCTGTAATTGAACTATTTACAAAAATAGATATCCATCCAACACATAATATTATCCAAGTAAATATCACCCTTTCAAATTTTGAAGAGACAAAAACAATGACGATGAATCTACTAGAATATGAAAATGATACAAAACAAGCAAAGCTTACAAATTCTTTACAAAAGCTAAGGGATAAATTTGGGATAGATATTATAAAAAGTGGGGGAGAACTATAATCTAAATAGCACTTAAACTTTTATATTCATGTAGAGCATAGTCATCAGTCATACCACTAATATAATCTATAAGTAATCTTGTACGATAGTACCATTCTAAAAGCGGATAGTTCTCATCATCTTTAAGTTTTAAAATAGACTCTTTATAAGCAACTAGATGTTTTTTTGATAATCTTAAAAGTAAATTTTTACATATAAGACAATCAACTTTTCCATTATCAATCAATATTTTAAATTGTTCAGTTGTAAGTTTTAAAAGTGGCTCATATATACAAAATAGCCCTTGGATAATTGCATACCCTTTTAGCTCCAAAGCTTGTACTTGTTTATTTGAATATATATGCTCTATGGATATTTTTTGAAGTATCTCAATAGCTTGTGCACACTCGTGTGATTTATCAAACTCCAATAATGCACTATTAAATGAGCCATTAAAAACCTCATCATGATGTTGAATATATAAATCAGATACATAATCTACAAGTTTAAATATAAGTTGAGCTCGGGTAAGTGTTAAAAACATATTAAATTGATATGGTTCATCTGCTTTACTTTTTGCTTTTTCATAGTTTTTTGTAACAATATCCAAAAGCATAGTGTTGGTTGTATTGTATTTTTTATTTATATTTTCAGATTCTTCTACTACCAGCTGATATATTTTATCAAGAGTTAATATCCCTTTATCAACAGCATCTTCAATATCCGCACTAAGATATGAGATATCATCAGCAGATTCCATAATATAAGTTATAGGAAACCTATGCCCTTTTCTAATCTCTAAAACATCCCAAACCTTAGATACAAAATCTTTTTCACTATAAAAATATCCAGCTTTTTTCTTAAGATATGAAAGTTGTGTATCTTTTTGTTTTGCTTCAAATGCACCACGGGTATATTTTATAATAGAAGCAGTTTGCATAAAAGATAAATTTAACCTTTGTAGTTTATGAACTATTCTTATAGCTTGAGCATTTCCATCATAATTTGATAGGTCAGCTATAAGTATATCTTTGAGTTGTGAACTTTTAGGAATAAGATGATTTAGGTTAGATATACCATTTTTAATAATCCAATCATTTATAGCAGTTTCTCCAAAATGACCAAAAGGTGGATTTCCAATATCGTGAAGCAGACTAGCCATTTCAGCCGTTGATACAAAAGCATTTTCTAAATCTTTCATATTTTCATCATCAAGTTTTTTTAAGATTGTTTTAGCGATAAATCTTGCAGTTTGAGAAACTTCAAGAGAGTGTGTAAGCCTACTTCTTACAGCTGCATTTAGTTCAAGTGCAAATACTTGTGTTCGTTTTTGAAGTCGTCTAAAAGCAGGGGAAGATATAATTCTACCCCTATCACTCTCAACAGACCAATCCAAATCAGCTGATGGATAAAATTCTCTATGTGTTGTAAGTTTTGTATTGTAGTTCATAGTTTACCTTTTATAACTTGATACCTAAATGTATATCAAAAAATCTAATAATTGACTTTACAAATGCTTTTGCACATTTTTGCCTATGTTCTTTGGTATCTCTTATATTTTTATATGGAAATTCTATCTGTATTCCACTTATAGTTCCACCATCTAAAGAACCATATCTTATAGTATCGTAAGCCCCTTCAAAATAGTTTCCATCAGTTGCATATGGTAGTTTTACAGAGGGGATGGAATCATAACCTTCATTACACATAAGTGATCCCATAGAGTGTGGACCTTTTAGTTGATATAAAAAGCACTCTTCAGAAGAATTTGAAAGTGATCTTATACTTGACTTATCTTTATGTTCTAAAAGATAGGAATCGTGAAGTTTTAAAGTATCATTAAATAATAGATAACCAAATTCTAAATAAGCTTTAGGATGTGATTGTCCATGAATATCTATATATAAACCTTTTCCGTAAATTTTATCCATTTGTTTTTCTGATAGTTTAATTGCATTATGAAATTCATCATATACTATTTTAGCACTTTTATCTTCATATGCTTCCTCTTTTTTACGGTTTAAATCAACTTTAGTTCGAGATATTTCAGATATAACAGCATATGGAGTTTTACCTATTTGAGATTGGAACTCTTCTATAATATCTTCAGTTAATTCCAAAGTAAAATCATCTTTATCAAACACACCACAACTACGATTTACAATATTATCAGGGCTATTTTCCCCACCATGAGGGGCACTTAAAAGTAAAGGGAAATCCCCTTGATAGTATCTAATATGATTTTTTATATTATATTTTATCAAGTTAATTTACTTCAAACATCTTCATTTTATCTCGATAAGAATCTCTTTTATATACACCTAAAATCTTCACTTCATTTGCAAAAAATCTTAATTCATCTAAAGCAAGTTGCAAATTTTTTTCATCTGTATGACCATCTATATCAACATGAAATTGACTAGCATCCATACTACCTGTCATAGAATAACTTTCAAGTTTAATAAGGTTTATCCCATTTGTAGCAAAACCACCTAATGCCTTAAATAAAGCAGATGGTATATTTCTAACACTAAAAACTAAAGATGTGATGTAAGATATATTTTTATCATAAATAGGGATGATACTTTGTTTAGAAAGGATTAAAAATCTTGTAGTGTTACCTTTAAAATCTCCAAAATCATCATCAAGTATTTTTAAATTATAAAGCTCTGAGGTCAAACTAGATGCAACAGCAGCATGGTGAATATTATTAAGCTCTTTTATCTCTTTAGCTGCACCTGCTGTATCAAATTTTGCGATAGGTTCAAGATTTAGATTTGTAAGTTTTATATGACATTGTGCAAGAGCTTGAGGATGGGAAGATATATATTTTATATCTTCCATTTTTGCATCTTGTAATACTAGTAAACAATGTTTAACTGCTTCAAAATGTTCATCTAAGATATGCAATTGCATCTTTGGAATTAACCGATATATCTCTTCAACTCTACCAGCAGTAGAATTTTCAATAGGTATCATAGCAAAATCAGCTTCACCACTTTCAACTAACTGCATAGCATCTTGAAAAGTTTCACAACCAATAGCTTGTGACTGAGGAAATACATTTTTATACGCAAGGTGAGAATAAGCCCCTTGAATACCTTGATAAGCAATAATTTTATTTTTCATTTTAAACCTATTTATTTTATTTGCATATATTACATAATTTTGGTTTAATTTGGTATTATATGGTTTAGAAAAATACAAGGTGATAATACAATGACAAAACTTACTTTTCTTGGAAATGGAAATATGGCAAAAGCTTTAATAAAAGGGCTTATGAAAGATTATAAAATTGAAGTTTTAGGGAGAAATAAAACCTCTTTAAATAATTTAAAAAATGAATTACAAGATATTGAAATATCACTTTTAAATGATACAAATGATATAAGTGATAAAAATATCATTTTATGCGTTAAACCAAATTCACTAGATGATTTATCTCCAAAACTTACAGGGATAGCACATAGTTTATATTCTGTTTTAGCGGGAACTAAAATAGAAACTTTAAAAGATAAAATTGAATCTAAAAATTATATAAGAACTATGCCAAATTTAAGTGCTTCTTATCTTAAATCTATGACAACTATTACAGGAGATGAAGCATTAAAACAAGATGCTATGAAGATATTTGGAAATATTGGAAATACACTTTGGGTAAAATCACAAAAAGAGTTAGATATAGCAACTGCTGTTGCAGGTAGTGGACCTGCTTATTTAGCTTTAATTGCTGAAAGTTTAGCTGATGGTGGAGTAAATGCAGGATTAACTCGTGCAGATGCAACGAAACTTGTACAAGGTCTTTTTGAAGGATTTAGCCCACTTTTAAATAATAATACACCCGCATCTATAAAAGATGGTGTTATGAGTCCAGGGGGAACTACTGCTGCTGGATATAGTGCTATGGAGAGATGTGGAGTAAGAAATGGCATGATTGAAGCTATAAATTCAGCATACAATAAAGCTATTGAACTTGGGAAAAAATAGTTTCACACTAATAGAAACCCTACTTTCACTTATAATAATATCAATAATCATAAGTGGATTTTCATCTTTTATAAATCAAGATAATAACTTCTCCACCTATCAAAATCTACAAAAATCACAAAATGAATTTATCCAAACTAATACAATAAATTCTCAATATAGTGAGTTCACATTAAAAAAGCAATAAGTTTAATAGAACTAATATTTTCAATAACAATCTTAGCTATTATTTTACTATCAACTACAAATATAATTGAACTACTAGATAAAGAAAATCAGCAAACAACAACCATAACTATCACAAAACTAGATTTTGAAACGACAAGATTATATTTAGAAAGAAAAATAAATATAGATCAAAACTTGGATAATTTAACCTATACTAATAATAATCTTTATTATAATAATTCCCTATTATTGACTAATGTTGATACATTTACAAAATCAAATACCAATAATTTTATAAATATAACTATATGTATTAAAAAAGATTTAATGATTTGCCAAGATATGATTTTTTAGATATAATAATATAAAATATATTTATATGGGGGATATTATGAAAAAAACTTTCGTACATTACACTTACAACAATAAATTAAGCAAAACTCAAACTATACTCCTGCTCATAAAAAAATAATCAATTTGAATATCAAGTTAAACTCAAATACACGAAATAAAACACAATATAAATTAAAAGACAAAAGGTCATAAAATGTCAAATATAATAAAAGACAATAAAAGAATAATAATTTTCGATACAACTTTAAGAGATGGTGAACAATCTCCTGGTGCATCTATGAATACAGAAGAGAAAATACAAATTGCACAACAGTTACAAAAATTAAATGTAGATATAATTGAAGCTGGATTTGCAGCAGCTAGTCCAGGGGATTTTGATGCTATCTCTCAAATATCTCAAGCTGTTGAAAATGCAAGAGTATGTTCTTTAGCTCGTGCTTTAGATAATGATATCAAACAAGCAGGTTTGGCAGTTCAAAAAGCAAAGTTTAATAGAATTCATACTTTTATAGCTACATCTCCTATCCATATGGAATATAAATTAAAAATGACTCCAGATCAAGTTATAAAAAAAGCTATTCATGCTGTTCAATATGCTAAAACATTTGTAGATGATGTTGAGTTTTCACTAGAAGATGCAGGTAGAAGTGAAATGTCTT
>DAOVXU010000189.1 GCA_030635995.1 Arcobacter sp.
GCTTTTGTTATATCAAATAAAAACTTATATTCATCATCACTATTTTTACCGTTGTATTTCCATGGAGTATAATCAAAAGAACTATTTTTATTTAGAAAAGAAAAATTCATTTTGCCATCTGAATTTATAAAATGTGATTCTATATTGAAACTATCATTTATTAGTTCATTGTTAAAGCTTGGTTTCTCAAAAGAGTTTAAGTCTTCCACTCCCCTACCCTGCATAAGTTCAGTTATAGTTCTCTCCAAACAAACTTCTAAAATAGGATGACACCCAAAAGATACAAATAGGCTGTTTGATTTATGGTCTATTAGTGAGATAGCAACTACTGGAAATTCTCCACCTAAAGATGCATCTAATACTTCTAATTTAAAACTTTTTTCTTCCAAAGATTGAATATCTTCATAGAGTTTAGGAAATGATTTTACAATATCAAGAGGTATTTTAGGTAAAGAATAACCTTTTTTAATAATCTCAATCTTTACATACCTTTCAAATATCTCACTTAATGCTTGAACTTTAGTTTCATTTGGTGTGTTTCCAGTAGCCAGTCCATTACTTACATATAAATTATGTATTATATTTGTAGGAAAATATACATTTTCATTATTTGTTTGATTTATAAAAGGTAAGCATATTATTTTTTCTTTTTCATCCGTATTGAAATCTAAAAAATCTTCTAGTTCTAATTCATCATTTGGATTATAAAATTTATTTAATTTATCATCAAGACAACCTTTTACATCCTTAAAGCTTTTTTGATCTGGATAAAACTCTTTATCTTTCATATAAAACTCTATAAAAAAGTTATTTGTTTGAATTCTCTCTATATATTCTCCCAAGGCACTTGCAGTACAAGATAATTCATTTATCCCTTTTCCATTTGTATATATATGATTTGGTGCATCATTTGATTTTAGAATACTAGAGTAGCAATTTGTCAGTGGGTGTAGTTGTTTTCCTAGAGTAATATTTGAAGATATACTTTCTAGTGCTTTAGTCATCTTCTCAATAGACTCTTCTGCTGTTGCATTTTTTGATAAAATATTCATATTAAGTGCCTCCAAATAATTAAACACCACTTTAGACAATACAGAAAGCCTTATATAAATTCCAAATAAAAATTTAAGACTACCCGTAGGTAATGTTAAATTTTTTTTGGGGTTTAGATGAGGCTTTATGTGTTGCTCTTCGGGTGCTTTTTAAAATCATCATATTCGTCTCTTTAAAATTTTGAATTACTTAAAAGTAGTCCTGCGATTTTAAAAATACAAATCTAATAATTTTAAAAAACATCTAAAGTGATATTTAATTATTTGGAGGCACTTACTTCTTTTTTGCTCCAAATATAAGCACCCCACCAAACTTATAAGCCCATAATACAAATAATACTATCCAAGCTGTAAATGATATATCAAATAAAAAGTTCATATCCCAAGCAAAAGCAATATTGAAACTAAATAAAGCTCTAAGTACAACAACAACTTGAACAAACCAAAATAGACTTATCATATATCTATCTGCGTGTGGAGCAAGACCACCGTGTCCCATAGCTACTCTTGTACCAAAACCAATAAGAACTGTAGTTAAAAATCCAATAGCTAATAGATGGGTATTCAAAAAGTAAAGTGATGTATCAAATAGTATCTCGGCACTTAAACTGATAGCTGAAAGTAAAAATGATACAGGGAGCCAAAATAGTGCAAGATGAAGGACCCAAAGAATAGCAGGGGAACTAAACATAGGTAACTTCCAAGATATAAACTCTTTTAGTAAATATCCACTAAGTACTAAGTCAATAAATATTTGTGCTATCTTAATATCATTGATTATAAATAATATCTTTAAAATAAATAGTATAAATACATATTTAACAAAATTTACCGATTTTGGTTCATAACTATTAGAGAAAAAAGGTATCATCCTTTGCCCTACACTAAAAGCTAAAAATATTATATAGATATAAAATGATACGCTTGTCGCAAAAACTTGTATATTTAAATCAATATTTATATAGCTAGTTAGTTCAATAAGTATAAATAAGAAATGCCCTAACAGACCAAAATATTGAGCAATAAGTATCCAATAAGCATCTTGTTTATCTTGCATAAAACCATTTTTATAAATTGTATATAGTTTTATTACAATTAAAACTTGAGCCACAAATAATGAAAGCATTGATAACATAAGTAAAATATGAGAGATAAATAAAGCTATCGTTAATGAAATAGTTCCTACTAAATTGATATAAAAAACTGTAGTATAATAGTTCTTATCTATACTATCAGCTTGGCAAAATCTAGGAAAAGTGGTAAATAAAAATCCAGTAAAAAGATTTGTAAATACTAAAAATAGTACTGAATATATATGAAAATTTGATATTGACATATTTAGAGTAACTATCCCTTTATAGGATAATCCAAAGACAAGCATCATAATAATTGCATTTATAATACCAAGTATAAAAAATGGTTGATGTGGTTGAGATAAGAAGTAATTTTGATTATTATTTGTAGAAGTCATAATGTCCCTAAAGTTTTTTACAGATTATAACTTTTCAGCTCTTTAATCTCTCTTATTATCAAACTTAGCTAGAATAATTAAAATTATATTTAGAGGTTTATTATTTTATGTTATATTCTGAATCAGATACTCGCTCTAAGCTAATAGACCCAAAAATAAAGCAAAGTGATTGGTTAGAATCCAATATAGTAAGAGAATATTTTTTTACTGATGGAAGAAAACTAATAGGTGGAAAAAGAGGTAAGAGATATTTTGTCGATTATCTTTTAACTTATAAAAATACAAACCTAGCTATCATTGAAGCTAAAGCCGAATCAAAAGACCCATTAGATGGTTTACAACAATCAATAAATTATGCACAAAGACTTGGTATTGATTATGTATATACTACCAATGGTCATAAGATATATGAACACTCTTTAAAAGATGGAAAAGGTAGTTTCATTGAAAACTATCCAACTCCTGATGAACTGTTTCTTAGAAAATATGGTAAACCAAATACACAAAAACAAAATATTATCACATATCCATTCCATATAGAAGGGACGATGAAGCCTCGTTTCTATCAGCAAATAGCAGTGCAAAAAACAATAGAATCTATCGCAAATGACAATGATAGAGTTCTTTTAACTCTTGCAACTGGAACTGGTAAAACTTATATAGCTTTTCAAATAGCTTATAGATTGTTTCAATCAAAATGGAATAGAGATGGAAGTGTACGAAGACCTAAGATATTATTTCTAGCTGATAGAAATGTACTCAAAGACCAATCAATGAATACTTTTAATCCACTAGAAAAAGATATTGTAGAGATAAATGGAAAGATTATCAAAAAAAGAGGTGGTAAAGTGCCGACTGCTGGTAATATCTTTTTTGCAATTTATCAATCTATTGCTGAAAACAAAAACAGAGTTGTAGATGTCAGTGATGAAGAGTTGGAAGATGATGTAACGGCATATTATAAACAGTATCCA
>DAOVXU010000158.1 GCA_030635995.1 Arcobacter sp.
CTAATATTACCTTGTCTAAGAACTGCTTTAGAATCCTCATCAAATCCATAACCTTGCCATGGTTCTGGTGAAAATACTGCGATATATTTTAATATCTTCATAGAAGGTACACCATATACCATCATGGCTCCAGATTGACCACCTGAACTGAATATTACAAATTCATCTCTACCACCAGTTGGTAAATATGTTTTTGCAGCACGAATAACATCGTTTTCAGTTAAGCCTCTTTTTTTCATTATCTTCTCTAACTCACCAGAACCAGCAGTTGCAACAGTTGCAGCTATTGTGGTACCTAAAGCTAAAGCAGATAATTTACTCAAAAATTTACTCATCTCTTCTCCTTTATATTTCTTTTGAATTTAGAAAAAATTCAAATGATTGGGGAATAATAATATATTTTTAAAGATGATAATTTGATATAGGTCAAAAAAAACTATTAATTTTGATTTTTAAGTTTAATTAAGTTTTCTAAGTCAAGATATAGATTATCTAATTTTGAAGTAACTTTCATCAATTGATCTAACGATTGAATAATAGCATCTTCTTTTTTTGTCATCTCTATATCAATTTCACCTTTTTCATCCATCTCATTTAAAAGAATAAGAAATTCCTCTATATTATCTTCAATTTGATTTAAAGATTCAGATGTATGCTTCATTGAATCATATGAGTGCTGGATTGATTGATTGATTTTTTTAACAAGAAAATTAAAGTTATTTGTTGCATTTTCTATATCTATATTATTATTGTTATTTATTGTTATTGGTTGAATTGTCATTATACTTGAATTTTCAATAACTTTTTTTGAACTATTTGAAAATTTTTGTATAAAAGTTATAATAACTTTAATTTGGGTGAAAAAATAGATAAACAGTAAACTAAGGATGATAAATAAAGAATATTTAATAGTTTTATATTTAGTTAAAATTTCATCATAATATTTTTGGTAAACTAATTTAAGTTTGTCAAATTGCATTATCATACTTAAGTTTTTAAGATATATTCGTTTGACTGTATTTTCTAAAAGAACATTTGAATAAGGTATAATAACTTTTATTTGTTCGGTAAATGCTTCTATATCATAATTAAATTCACCCCACATCATGATGATTTTATCACTTTGCATTTTTATTTCGCATGAAGATACTTGGTTTAAAATATTTTGTTTATTAGTAAGATTAGTAAGAAAATTATTTTTTGCTTTTTCAATTTGTACAGTAAAATCATATTTGTCTTTATCTCTATACATATAAAAAATATTTTTAGATATCTCTTGTGTATATGCTTGTTGCTGATTGATAGTTTCTAAAATATCACTTTTTAGTTTATTTTGATTGTCAATATATTGTGCAATAAGAATTAATAATATAGATAAAAGTATGATAAGTATTCCAACTATTTTTATTTTCTTCATTTTACAACTCCTTATAAATTAAGTCTAAATCTTCTTTATTCAATATAGAAACTTTTCCATGAATAATATCAATTATATCATTTCGTTTTAATCTATTTAAAACTCTTGATAATGTTGCTGGTTGGATATGTAATATAAGTGAAATATCATGTCTTTTAAGTTTATTAAACATTACTAAGTCTGAACTTATCATCATGGCAACTTTTGCCACAGCATCAAAGATAAATTCTCTATTAATTAGAGATTCTAACTTTTGACTTCTTAATATAATCTCATTGATAAATTCATTATTTAAAATATTTTTATGTAAAAAGTTCTCTTGAAATTTTTTATAATCTATGCTTAAAACTTTTGAATCTTCTATAAAAGTAATATTTGAGTATGAATATAAAGTTGCATCATTAATGGTTGAAACTTCTGATAATATATTATTTTGATTAATAAAATATAAAAAGATTTCATTTTCATGTTTATCTATTTTATATGATTTTGCTTGCCCTTCAATTAAAAATAAAAGTTGTGTAGATTGATTTTTTTCATAATATAAAATATAATCTTTACCATAAGAATTTAGCATCGACATACTACTTAGTAATTCTATTTGCTTGTCATTTAATGTTTTAAAAAAATTTAATGATTTTATATTATTTATTATATTCATATTTTTACAATAGTAATTTTTATACTTTTTTATACTTCATTAACATTAAGAATATCATCTTTATCTTCTGTTATTAAGGTTGAACAATTTTAACCCCTTATGTCAAATCTGAAAATATTAATTTTTTCAATTATGAAATATTCTCTAATTAGAAAAGTTATACTTAACTTATTGAGTCTACAATAAATTTAATCAAATTGTTATTAAATATAAGATAACATTTATAATCTTAAAATTTGGAGAGTTTAAAATGTTTAAATTCATATTTACAATATTTTGTATAGTAATATTTTTCAATGGTTGTGGATATAAAACAGATCCTATTTATGTTGAAGAGAAAAAAGAGATTATAAAAAAATGATATATGATTATGTAATAATTGGTACAGGAATTGCTGGATTAAATGCAGCTAGATATATATCAAAAAAGAAAAAAGTATTATTGATTTGTAAAAAATCTCCATGGGAGTGTAATACATTTTATGCTCAAGGTGGTGTGGCATCTGCTGTTGATAATGATGATATAAAATTACATGTAAAAGATACTTTAACAGCTGGTGTTAATTTAAATGATAAAAAAGCAGTTGAAATATTAAGTGAACATTCTATGGATACTATTCAAAATCTTATTGATGGTGGAATGGAATTTGATAAAAATAATGATGGAAGTTTAGCTTATACAAAAGAAGCAGCACATAGTAAAAATAGAATATTACATGCTGATGGAGATGCAACTGGACGAGAGCTTCATATGTTTTTACTTAAAAATTGTCCATATGAAGTTGTAACTGATTCAATTGTTATAGATATGTTGATTAAAGATGATATTTGTTATGGTATACATCTACTTAAGGGTGAAGAAGATAAGATTATTTATGCTCATAATACAATAATTGCTTCAGGTGGTGTTGGTTCAATTTATAGATATCATACAAATTCTACAACAATATCAGGAGATATTCAAGGGATTTGTGTAGAAAAAGGTATTCAATTAAAAAATATGGAGATGATGCAATTTCATCCAACTGTATTTGTAGATTCTCCAAAGGCAAGAAAACAACTTTTAACTGAAGCCTTAAGAGGTGAAGGTGCTATAATTGAAGATGAGGAGGGATATGCTTTTTTAAAAGATTATCATAAAGATGCAGAATTAGCTCCCCGAGATGTTGTTAGTCGTGCAATTTTTGATTATTCTTTAAAGACAGGTTCTCAAATATATCTATCTTTTAAAAATTTTAAAAAGCAATTTTTTAAAAAAAGATTTCCAAATATATATAAAGATCTAAAAGAGGTTGGTTTTGATCTACCATTTGAAAGAGTTCCTATATCGCCTGCTTTTCATTATAGTATGGGTGGGATAGATGTAGATTTAAATGGAAAAGTTAAAGGATATAAAAATCTTTATGCAATCGGTGAAGTTGCATGTACAGGAGTTCATGGGGCTAATAGATTAGCTTCAAATTCATTACTAGAGGGATTGGTTTTTTCAAAATTATCAATTTTAGAATCTAAAAAGAATAATTTTAAAATTAAGAAAAAAGATTATACTACTAAAATAGTATATTTTAATTTACAAAAAAATAGCGATAAAGCGATAAAAGATGCTTTGAGAAATCTTATGTGGACAAAAGTGGGAATTGTAAGGGTTTATCAAGATTTAATAGATGCTTTAGAGGAGGTGGAATCATATTTAGAAGAAGATGTCGGAAGATTGTTATATTTAAGGTTACTTACGGCAAAATCTATTATAGAAAGTGCAATTAATAGGAAAGAATCTATTGGTGCACATTATATTAAGGAGAATGGATGATTAAACTATTTTTAGTTTTATTTTTTAGTGTATTTGCAATAGCAAGTGGTGGTAGTGTTGGGGTTATACCAGATATTACATTTACATGGGTTGGGTTTAGTGCGTTAGCTATATTTGTTATTGGATATTATTTTGTAGCTATGGAAGAAAAATATCATATTGATAAAGCTAAACCTGCTTTATTGATTGGTACTTTTATGTTTATGCTAATTGCTATTTATTATGCAATAAATGGCATGGATATGCATTTAGTGCATACTCAAGCTCAACATCTTATATTAGAGATTGCTGAGATATTCTTTTTC
>DAOVXU010000040.1 GCA_030635995.1 Arcobacter sp.
ATACTCTTCAGTTTCACTTCTCTCCAATATCTCCTCTTTAGAAGAAGATGGCATAAGAAAAAATCCATAATCGGTATCTCTTACAATTTTAAGTGTATTTATTTTTCCTATTTTTATTCTTTTATCTATCATATTATTCCTATATTAAAGTAAGCAGTTCAGCTTCAATTTTTGCTAACTTATTTGAAGCCTCATCTAGCCCTTTTTTATTTTCTGCAATAACAACCTCTGGTGCATTTGCTACAAATCTTTCATTTGATAACATACCAGAAACTTTTGCAATCTCTTTTTCTAATTTCTCTTTTTGTTTTGTAAGTTTTGAGATAATTGGAGCTAAATCTATCTCACCACGAGGTAGATATACTTCAAGATTATCAGATACATCTGTTATAGAATTTTCTTGCTTTTTAATTACAAATTCTAAGTTTTCTATTTTTGCCAATCTTTGAATAAATGGTTTTAATAAATCAAGCTTCGCGTGTGCAACATTTGTTCGTTCATTTACATCAAGTTTAATATATGCTTTTTCTATTTTACTATTACCCATATCAATAACTACTTTTGCTCGTCTTAAAGAGGTAATTGCCTCTTCAATAATTTCAAACATACTTTCTATCTCTTCATCTCTTTTTATTTGAGATGGAAATTCCATAATCATAAGAGACTTACCCTCTTCAATTATAGTTCCACTAAGCTTATGGTAAAGGTGATCTGCGATAAAAGGCATAAATGGTGATACCATTTTTAATGTCTCTTTAAATATAGCACCAAGTTCAATTATAGCTTCTTTATTTGCTTTAGAGTACTCAATACCCCAATCACAAAATTCATTCCATACAAAGTTGTAAAGTATCCTTGCACTATCATTGAACTTATAAGTTTCTAAAGTTTCCCTTACACCTTCAACAGCTATAGATAATCTACTTTGCATATACTTACCAAGTGGAGTTTTTATCTCAATATCTTTTAAGTCAGGGAAAGTATCTACATTTAACTGTAAAAAATTAGTTGCATTATAAAGTTTATTTGTAAAGTTTCTAAACTGCTCTAAGTTTTTCTCACCAAGTTTTATATCTCTACCTTGAACTGCAAGATAAGCTAAAGTAAATCGAATAATATCTGCACTATGCTCTTCAACCATATCAAGAGGATCTATAACATTTCCTTTTGACTTTGACATCTTTGCACCAGTCTCATCTCTTACAAGTGCGTGCATATAAATATCTTTAAATGGTAATTCACCTTGAAAATGCTCACCCATCATCATCATACGAGCTACCCAGAAAAACATAATGTCAAATCCAGTTATAAGCAATGAGTTTGGATAAAAATCTTCCATATCTGTATCATTGTAAAGCTCTTTTAACTCTCCATTATTCCCCCAACCAAGAGGTGACATTGCCCAAAGTGCAGAAGAGAACCATGTATCAAGTACATCAGGATCTTGTGTAAAACTTTTTGAAGAACATTTTGGACAACATTCTGGTTCATCTGCTTTATCTGCCCATTGATGCCCACAAGATTCTGTATCACAAGTAAATACAGGTATTCTATGACCCCACCAAAGTTGTCTAGAGATACACCAAGGTCTAAGTTCATCCATCCAAGCAGTATAAGAGTTTATCCAATGTGGTGGATGAAAATTATTATGTGCTTTAGTTTTATCAATAGAATTTTGAGCCATCTCATTGCTTAAAAACCATTGTGTAGAGATAAAAGGTTCAACAATATTTTTACATCTATAACAATGCCCAACTTGATGAATATGCTCCTCTATTTTTACAATATATCCTGCATTTTGTAAAGCTTTTACTATAACTGGACGAGCTTCAAGTCTTTCAAGTCCTGCAAACTCTCCACAATAATCATTTAAAATACCTTTTTCATTAAATACTTTTATAAACTCTAAATTATATCTTTTACCTACAGCGTAATCATTTTGATCATGTGCAGGTGTAACTTTAACTACACCTGTACCAAATTCCATATCAACATGAGTATCAGTAATAACTTTTATTTTTCTATCAGTTAGAGGAAGTAAAACTTCTTTTCCAACTATATCTGTATATCTTTTATCATCTGGATGTACCATAATAGCAGTATCCCCAAAGTATGTTTCAGGACGAGTAGTTGCAACTTCAAGTTGTCCACTTCCATCAGCAAACTTATAAATCATAGTATAGAATTTACCCTGAACTTCTTCATGCTCAACTTCTATATCAGATAAGGCACCATCGTGTGTACACCAATTTACCATATAAGTATTTTGAGTAATTTGCCCATCATTGTATAAAGATACAAAAGCCTCTTTAACTGCTTCATGAAGTCCACTATCAAGAGTAAATCTTTCTCTTTTCCAAGCTGGTGTTACACCTAATTTTCTCATTTGATGAACTATATTTCCACCACTTGTCTCTTTTTGTAGCCAAGCTCGTTCAAGAAATTTTTCTCTACCTAATTCCTCTTTTGTAGTACCCTCCGCTAATAATTGTTTCTCAACTACATTTTGAGTAGCAATTCCTGCGTGGTCTGTTCCAGGTTGCCATAAAGTTTTATAACCATCCATTCTTTTATATCTAGTAATTATATCTTGAAGTGTAAATGTAAGTGCATGACCAATATGCAAACTACCTGTTACATTTGGAGGTGGCATCATAATCGAAAAGTTTTTTCCCTCTTTTTGAATTGATTTATTTCCATCAATTTCAAAATATCCTCTAGCTACACATAGTTTATAATATTTATCTTCAACCCCTTTTGGATTGTATTTATTGCTCATAGTTTATCCCTATTTAGTATAATATACGCGATTATATCCTAATAAGAATTAAGGTTAAATTTTATCAAAAATGATTAAATATTCACCTGCAATATTTTTATTTTTTAATGAATTTGGTTCTTTTGCAAATTTTAATTTCCAATCTCCATTTTTTAAAAAATTCTTGTGTAAAATCAGTTGATTATCTAAAAAACAATTCAATTCATTTGTCATACGAACACATCCATGAGAATATGCTTTTCCCATTTTTGCTGTTGATTTATGTGAATGTATGGCAAGATTTAAAGTATCAGATATTAAATTCCAATCTTCCTTGTCATACATTTTTTCACCATCTTGTGTAAAAGTATTATATCTTATCGTTTTATGTTTACCTAAATAATATATAAACCTACCTTTAGACCCATAAGCTAAAGTTTCGTTATCAATACTATATTTACCTTCTGAACGCCACCCTTTTTTAATTTGATATAATCCTATTGGTGTTTTTAAGTAATGATCTTGACCTTTTTTTACTTCACCCTCCCTATTTATGTCACCTGCTGATATTAAATCTGAACCTATAAAATAAAATTTATCATCTTTATCCTCGTAAAATAGTACTATCAATAATTGTCTTTCTAAGTCAACAACAGATACAAATTGACTATAAAAAAATATTTTATTCTCTATTTTCTCTTCTATTTTTTCTATAATTTTATTAAAATACTTTTTATTTAAAGAGATTTTATCTTTACGATTTAGTAATTCATTTTGTAATTTATTATTATTTTGAGTAGTTCCCCAAGCAGATATATTTAAAATACTATCTTTATAACATTGAATATCATCATTTATACAACTCATCTCTAAATAAGTATTAAAATATTTTTTATAAATATTTACAACTATCACTTCATCATAAAAAGATTTTTGTAACTCTTTTATATCTAAACTATTTGAACTAAGTAAAGATATAAAAATAAATATACTAAAAATATATTTAATCATCACTATTCCTAAAATAAAATTCAAATTTCGTAGTATTAGTATCTCCAACTTTAAATACCATATTTACTATAGATTTCACACTTGATATATCCAATTCATAACTACATTTTAAATATGTGCTTTCATTATTATCATATTTACCATAATCAAATGTATCTTTTATTTCAAGAATTCTATCACTTCTTGTTTGTGCAATATATTCATCTATAATCTTATTTATCTGTTGTTTACTTGAAAATCTTTCACCATTTAATAATTTTTTATTTTTGCCTAAAATTTCTAAAAAAACTGCTCTATAATCAACACTATCAATAAAATCATCTGTCATAGTTGAAAGATTTAAATCATCAACATATATATATTCTTCTACAAAATACTCTTCTATATTAATCTGTACATTAACATCATCATGTAAAGATAAAGGTAAGACGACAGGTAATTGCTTAATAACTTCATCTTTATTATTATTTTTACTAAAAAATCCCATTATCTCATCATTTACATTTTTAATAGTAACTTGAGTTTGAGTTAAACTCATATTAGTATTTACAACTTTAAAAAAACCTTCACTATCTTTTAAATTTTGTAAAATCAATACCGAGATAGCTGATATGAAAAAAAGCGTTATAAGTAAAACTATTGCTTTTTTACTTTTTTTTAAAAGCATCTAAGACATACTCATAGAAAATATAGGTAACAACATAGCTACAACAATAAATCCAATAATTCCACCAACTATAAGCATAAACATAGGTTCAAGTAATGTTAGAAAAGTAGCTATTTTATCTTTATTTGCTTCACTATAAAGTTCAGCAAGATTATCAAGTACTTCACTTAAAGCACTAGTCTCTTCCCCAATAGCAATAGCTTGGATAAATGCAATATCAACTTTATATATTTTACTTCTATCAAGTATCAAAGATAGTTTTTCACCCTCAACAACTTTTTGGGAAGCATCTAAAAATAACTCTTTTATAACTGAGTTATTTAATATATTTGCACCCATTTTAAAAGATTGTACTACTGGAACTCCTGATTTTATAAGAATTGAATTCATATAAGCAAACCTACTAAGTTCCCCTAGCTCTATTAGTTTACCTATAAATGGCACTTTTAACATAAATTTATCTATTTTATATTTAAAACCATAAAAGTTTTTCATACTATAAGAAAATATAAAAATTATAGCAAAAAATACAATTATCATCATTTGATAATTATGATTTACAAAATTTCCTGCATCTACTACAAACTGTGTAATCTCAGGCAAAGCTTGGTCATTGTGTTCAAAAATAGCTGTAATTTTTGGAACTATAAAACTTAACATAAAACCTACCATAAAAACAGATACAACCAAAATAAAAGCTGGATATGTCATAGCTGATGAAATCTGTTTTTTTAATTTATCTTGCTCTTTTAGATAGATAGCAAGTTCAAGTAAAACACCTTGAAGTATCCCACCATCTTCACTTATACGGATAGATTGAAGATAAAATTCTGGTAACTCTACCACTTTTTGTAACTCTAAAGATGTAAAAAAGTTTTTCCCCTCATCTAAAAAAGTTATCATTGATTCAAAAAAAGGTGCTAATTTTTTATCTTTTTTATATCTTTCATTTATAAGTTTTATTGCATTTAGAAGTGATATTCCAGATTTTAAATAGATACTTAAATCTCTACTTATAGTTGCTAATTCAATGGCGGATATTTTATATTTTCTTTTAAAAGTAAATTTTTCATACCACCCTAAATTACTCTGTTCTAAGTTAGTATAAATTATTTTTTTTTGTTTTATTTTTGCTTTTGCTATAAGAAGATTATCTGCTTGAATACTCCCTGATACTTTTTTTCCAGTAGAATCGTAACCTTTATATTTAAAAAGCATCTTTCACCTCATTTTCTTTATCTTCAAAATATATACTAACATCACTTAAATACTCAATAATAGTAGGCTTTTTATCAATCGAATTAAATATATAAACTTTATCATCAACTTCAACTACCATATCTTTACTTTTTTGATATTTATTAATACTATATTCAAAACAAACTTCATAACTTTCCAATCTTTCAAACTCCAAATCTTCAAATTCTATTAAATCTAAATTTTTATCATATGTATAAACTGTAGGTTTTTGCTTAAAAAGATTTTCAATACTTTTTTCCTCTTGAACACCATCAACAAAAATATAACATAGCTTACCATCTTTGATACACTTTAAAGTTACATTATCATTAAAATCGTATTTTAAAAGTTTTTGTTTTATATTTATCAGTACTACATTATCCCTTTTGACTAAAGAGTTTACATTTAAATTTGATAAAGAAAAATAATAAACAATTCCAATTATAATTACAACAATTATAATTTCAATAAGGGTAAATGCTTGTTTTATATCTATTCTATTCTTGACATTTAGAGTAGTAGATATCATCTCCTCCACCCTCTTTTTTATTTGCACCAAATGAGATTATTTCAAAACCATCTTCATCTGCTGTATATATATAAGCTTGTTTCCAACTATCTTTTGGAAGTTTTTTATCTTCAAAATAATTTTTATCTGCTAAAATTTTTAATCCTTCAGATGTTGTGGGATATGTCGAATTATCAATTTTATACATCTTTAATGCTTGAGAAATAGATTTCATCTGAATACAAACAATTTTCTCCTTAGCCTCTTCACTTTTTCCAGTCAAACTAGGCAATACAAACGATGCTAAAAGCCCAAGAATAATAATAACTACCATCAACTCCATCAAGGTAAATGCTTTTTTCTTATTTATCTTTTTATATATTTTTTTTATCATTTTATTTCCAAATATTTTTTTAAGAGTTTACCAAAATTCCTATTAAAACTCCTACATTAAATTGCTTCAACACAATAATTATATTAAGTTAACATTATACTTTAACTGATATAATGGCAAAAAATAAAAAAGGTTTCAATATGACAAACATTAAAAAGATTTTAGTATCAACAATGATGGCTACATCACTTTTAATCCCAACAGTATCAAGTGCTTCACAAGCAAAAGGTTTAAATGTACTTATCAATTCAGGTGATTCTCAAACACAAGCTATGGCAATGGTTTTATCTCTTATGACAATTAAAAAACATAAAAAAAATGTAAATATCGTTTTATGTGGACAAGCTGGAGATCTAGCTGATAAAAATATTAAAGGCATCCCAACAAAAAGACCAGATGGAAAAGCACCAAGTGCCAAAAAACATCTTCTAATGCTAATTAAAATGGGAGCATCAGTAAAAGTATGTCCATTATACTTACCAAACTCTGGTAAAACAAAAGAAATTTTAATGAATGGTATAACGGTAGCTAAACCACCAGTTGTAGCAGGAAAATTATTAAATCAAGATTTCCAAAACATCACTTTCTAATCTAAACCTAATGGTTAAAATATCTAATTTTAACCATTAATTCACTTACTCCTATATATCCATTATAATATTTAATACTATTATTAGTATAATAAACCATGGAAACACATGATTTTTTCTTAACATTGTTTTTGATACTTATTTTAGCAAGAGTTCTGGGCGAACTTTTTGCAAGGTTTGGTATACCATCTGTACTGGGTGAACTTTTTGCAGGTGTATTATTAGGTTCATCTGTTTTAGGCATAGTTGAACCAAATGAAGTTATAAATATATTAGCTGAAATTGGTATTATTTTACTTCTTTTTGAAGTTGGTTTAGAAACCGATTTTGATAGATTAAAAGCAGCAGGTAATAAATCTTTAATTGTTGCTATTTTAGGAGTAATATTACCCTTTACTTTTGGTGTTTCAATTGCATATTATCTTTTTGAATTAGCTTTTGATATTTCACTTTTTATTGGTGGAACACTTACGGCAACTAGTATAGGTATAACTTTAAGAGTTCTAAGAGATATCCATATGGAAAAAACAAATATTGCTCAAATAGTTATTGGAGCTGCTGTGATTGATGATATAATTGGTATTATATTATTAGTTTTTATCTATGATTATTCTATAGCTAAAGAGGTTAGTTTTGACCATACACTAAGTGTAACTGGGATGGTTATAGGCTTTTTAGTTCTTGCCCCTATTTTAGCAAAAGCACTATCTTATATAATTCATCAATTCCATAGTAAACATCTAGTATCTGGATATATGCCAACTATTATTATCTCTCTTATTTTACTTTTTTCATATCTTTCTCACCTAGTTGGAGCTCCTGCTATTTTAGGTTCATTTGCAACGGGTGTTGCCTTATCTCGTAGATTTTTCTTACCATTTGGTGCATTTTTAAGTACAAACGAAGTATTACTAAATGAAGTTAAAACTAATATGACACCTATTATCCAAATGTTTACCCCTATTTTCTTTGTTATGGTTGGATTATCTTTGGACTTAAGAGTGATAGACTTTTCATCATCTACATTTTGGATAATGTCTATCTCCTTTATTTTTATAGCCTTTATCACAAAATTTATGGGTGCTTTTGTTATTTTCCAAAAATCAATAAGAAATAATGCAATAATAGGGGTATCTATGATACCAAGAGGTGAAGTTGGACTTATATTTGCTGAGATGGGTAGGATAAATGGAGTATTACCAAATGATATATATGCTATGTTAATTTTTGTTATTATCGTTACAACAGTAATACCACCATTTATACTAAAAAAATATTTTAAAGTTGAGTGTGTTTAACCCAACCTATTTTGTATGACAAGCACTTTTATTTAATAATATATTTTGAGCAGCTTTTATAAGTGGATAAGTTGTTGGAGCTGGTGTAAGAACTGGCTGTGTCGCAACTTGTAAAGAGATAAGATGATGGGCTGTTAATTGTGATTCAATAGTAAGACCAATTATATTTATAATCTCTCCAGCCTCTTTATCTCCAACAATTTGCCCACCTATTATTTGGCCACTACTTCTTAATGCAATTAATTTAATAAATTGTTTACTAGCATCTGGCATTGTTCCAGGATGTCTATTCATAGATTCAAAAGAACCAACAACATAATCAATATTTTCTTTTTTTGCTTGTGCTTCAGTCACACCAGCACTTGCAAATGCTCTGTTTCCAATCATAGTTGAAAAAATAGCTATAGTTCCACTAAATCCTTTTAAATATTTTAAACCATAAAGTGAATTTGCTGCAACTCTTGCTTCTGCTGCCGATGTTGAAGCCAACATGACTTTTGAGGGATTTCTAGTAATCGAATCTCTTCTTCCACTACAATCACCTATAGCAAAGACATCTTTTTGTGTAGTTTTCATATACTCATCTACCCAAATACCACCATACATAGTATCTTTAAGTCCTGATTCCTCAGCTAAAACTGTATTTGGTTTATATCCTGTACATAATATAATAGCATCACCTTCAATTATAGTTCCATCACAAAGTTCAATAGCAGTTGCTAAATTATCATTTTCAATAACATTTGAAGCATGCTGACCCAACGATAAATTTATACCCAAATCTCTCATAATATCTTCACCTTGAATAGCTAAATCAGTATCAAAAGAATTTACCAAAATATTTTTACCACCTATAATAGTTACATCTTTGCCTATACTTTTAAGTTCTATTGCCATCTCAACACCAATAAATCCAGTACCAATAATAATAATTCTTTTTTTATCTTCTATATAATTTTTAACTTTATCAATATCATCTTTATATTTACTAATAGTAAAAACATTCTCATGATCAAGAGTATGACTCAAGCTTTCATGTACAAAGGGTATAGAACCTGTTGCAAATACAAGTTTATCATATACAATAGTATTTTCTAGCCCAAATGCAGTTTTAGTTTTAAAATCAACCTTAACAATCTTATCAACTTTTATATCAATCATCTCAACTATCACTCCACCACAAGCCATAGCATTTTTATCACTACTTCCAAGTGTTGTACCAAAAACATATGGAATACCACAAGGCACTTGCCCTATTTTTTCTATTTTTACAATTGTAATCTTTTTATCAGGGTAGTTTTCTAGAGCTGTCGTAGCAAGAACCATAGCTGCCGGTCCACCACCTATTACTAAGATATCTGTTGTTTGAGTATTCATAACTTTCCTTTTTATATAAATGATTATATCATTAGATTATTAAAAACTATCCTAAAATCGAACCTTTATCTTAAATATTTACAATGCATTTAATTTCTACTAAAATATTAACTTAATATAAATGAACTAATCAATCCAATCAGTCCACCAAATACAACGCTGCCTAGTTTCACACATCTACCCATAGCTTCACAAGCTCCTTTATTCACAGTGTTTTAAGCACTTTGTATTCTTTTTATTATTTACAGATTTATTCACTTTTATACTGTTATTACACAAAATGTAGTAATATTATGTAGTAACAAAATATATACAATGTAATAATGTATATATAAATAAGATTATAACATTTGTTTGATAGTAAAAAGGTAAAGAATGGGTTTTAGAAAAGTAAAAGGTAAAAAGTATAATAGTATTTATGAATACTATAAAAATTCAGATAATGATAAAAAAACTATTGCTTTCTATATCCTATATAGAGATCTTGCTAATAATCCAAAAAAAGTTAAATGTAGTGCTACTAATAAAGATGAAGCATTACAAATATTAAATAACAAAAAAGCTGAACTTTCAAAAGATAGAGCAGAGATAAAACAAGATGCCTCTATGTTGCATCAAAAAGTTATGAATAATAATCTGTCACTAGAAGATGTAGCAAATCTTTACTATCCAACTAAAACAACTGTATCTAATAAGATGACTAGTTCTGCCTTTTATAGACTTGTTAATCCAATAATAGGAAAGATGAAGATATCTAAAATTAAAATAAATGATTTAAAAAATCTTAGTGATACTTTAAAAGCTACAAACTCAAGACAAGGCACCCTACTCAATCCTAGAACTGTAAAGAAAATAATAAGTAGTATTAGAGCCTTATTTAATTGGGCTGTTAAAGAGGGTTATGTTGATAAAAACCCTGTAGTAATAAAAGAAATTATAAAAGTAGATAATAATGAAGCAGGAAGAGTTCTTTCAGATGATGAATTAGTAAAGTTATGGAATCTAGATGAATTTGTAATCAAACCTAGATTATTTTTATTTTTAAAAACTTGTTATCATACAGGAGCAAGACCATCAGCTGTGATGGATATAAAAGTGAAACATATTAACTTTAATCAAGGGACAATCCATATTAGAGCTATGAAGCAAGGTAAACCTTATGAGGCTAGAGTTAGTAAAGAATCATTAGAATTACTTAAATCATGGATCAAAAAATATGATTTAGTACATGATAATTTTATTTTTTTTCCAATGCAACTATATAGCAGAGCAATAACACAAGAAGAAA
>DAOVXU010000203.1 GCA_030635995.1 Arcobacter sp.
AATATCATCATTATCATATTCAAAAATCATTATAGCTTCTGGCATAGCATTTACATAGATATGTATATTTTTTATTAGTCCCTCAAACTCAATTGTAAAACTATCTTTATCTCTAATAGTAATAATAGGTTTAAGATTAAATCTATCTTGATTTTCTCTAAACCATTTATCAAATACTAGCAAAGAAATATCAAATCTTATATTGTTTGTATCTATCCTTTGAGTAGAGTTTTTATATCGTTTATTCTTCCTCTTAATATGATTGATTTTTTCTTCATCTTTTACATGATACGCACCATATTTAATAGGTGCATGGTCATATCTATTATCTTCTCTTTTTTCTTTTTTAACTGCTTTTATTTTTTGAGCTATCTCTCTTTTAGTTAGGTCAAGTTTTTTTATTTCAGCATTTTTTGTATAATCACTTTCTGTACTATTAAAACACATTCTCATCTTTTACCATCCTTATTAATATTTTGATTTTTTACAACTATATATCTATCCATTAACTGAATAATATTTTTTCTACCTACTGGATTTTGTGAATGAACTTGGTAGTTAAAATCTACTGGCATTTTATATATACCATGATAATCATTTTCTATCAACCACTTAGCAAAATCATAACCGCTTTTTACAAGTTGGTTATTTTCATCAACTCCAAGGTCATGGTCAAAACTAATAAAATAAGGTACTCCATTTTCTTCTATAATCTTAATTGCCTCTTCGTAACTTCTAGCTATGAAATCATAAGGTTCAATAGGTACTCTTAAATCATCTAAATATAATCTCATTTGACACCTCCTTATATCTTATTATTTAGTTTATCAAACCTATATGCAAGGTTATGTCGTTTTCATTTTAAATATTCTTTCAATCCATTTTCCAATTTTTCTTGTAAATAAGTTGGAGATACTATTTTTACATTAGGTATCCAATATCTCACAAGTTTTAATATCTCTTCATCAAATGCTACTTTAGTTGATACAAGCAGTCCACCATCAGATAACTCTTTTACTATAGTTTGATTTGGTAAAATATCTCTTCTTGAAAAGTACCCTGCAACACTCTTATCTACATTTAGTACCACTTCAATTTGTTTAGAACTAAACCAAATATTATCTTCATCTTTTATTGTTTCAATTACTTTATTATCTACTTCAAATTTAATATCTGTTGTTGATAATTTTGTAATTTTATTAAATGAGAATGTTTTAAGTGTATCATCTTCAACTCCTGCTAAATACCAAATTCCTTTAGAGTTTATTAGCTTATATGGTTTGATCTCTCTATGCTTATCTTTATATGTAAACTTAATAGCTTTATGATTTAATATTGCACTCTCTATTTGTAAAAATGTATCCGTTTTATTACTCAAATCCTCATAATTATGACCTTTTACCATGTATGCTTGATTAATAGTGTTATCAAGTATATTTTTTAAAAAGTCATCTTGTAGTGTTGGAAATAGTTCTCTTATACCACTAAGAGCTGCAAAGTTTTTCATATCATTAAAGTTTAATTTACCTAAATAGTATTCTTCAAGATAGTAGAGATTATTTTCTTTTTTAATTGGAAGATATGATAACCTCTCATTTAAATCTCTTTGAATAGTTCTTTTTGTAACTCCAAACTCTTCAACTAAATTCTCAATACTAAGTCGTTCACCAGAATTAAACTTATTTAATATTTGAGCTAATCTTGTAGCTATTGTGTCATGATTTTTCATAATATCACTTTATGTTTTATTTTTGTATTTATAAATACCACTACCTACTGCAATCAAAACTACAAATATTAACGCTCCATAGGCACCTATAAAATATCCGATAATTATAGCAATAAAAGTTATAATTATAGCTACAAAACTACCCAACATTGTGCTTATAGCTAATATTGTTAGTAGTATTATCAATAAAGTTATCATCTTATTCCTCCTTCTCATCTATAGTTTTATTTATTGCACCAAATTGATTTAGTATATTTGCTAAAATTCTAATATTATTGTATCTAGGTAAATATGCTATTTTTAACTCATTATTATCTTCTTCAATAGAATAAAATGTCATGCCATCTTTATCATAAGTAACTTTGTATATTATAGAAAAAGGTATCACACTTATATCTTCATCTTGAGTTGTTAAGATACCAAGTTTAGTGATAATAAACCCTTCATCAGCACCACCAAAAATTGTATTATCATAAAGTGATATAACATCATTTTCATATATATCTTTAGCGTAACTATTCAATGCTTTATTTACTTTTTTACTAAACGTTTCAGGCTTTAAACCATTTTTTGAATATAAATAAGTTGAATGATGATTATCTATTTTTTCTAGTATAGGTTCATATTCTTCTTGATTATTATCACTATGCAATAAATGTGCATAAGTATCTTTAGCAAACTCTTCCTCGATTATAACCGTATTACTTAATTTTAACACCTCTTCCAGTACATAAAATAACTTAGTTTTTAGCTCTCTATCTTCAATACCTAAGACAAATGCTAGATAAAAAGTTTGTACCTCTTTGAGTGTAATGTCCCATAGTTTATCATCTTTATTATCTACTACTAATAAAAATATATAAGCAATATCCCCACTCTCTAAAACACTTTCAAGATTAAAATATTCAACTATTGAATCAGTAATTAACTCAAACTTTTTCTCAATATTTTCAACATTTAGCATAGCTATTGATACTAATAATTTAACACTCATCTTTAATTCCAATAAATTGATATTGGTTTTTTCAGATAGTGCAACTTCTATTCTTGTTTGTTTATTCATTTTTTAATTCCTCCTATAATTTTCCAAACAGCTTTTAATGTTACTGCGGATGTTTTGGCTATTGAAATGCCTGTAACTTTTGTAATAGCCCAAGCAGTTTTCATTGCTACTGTCATGCTTTTTTTACCTAATGCCATAAAAAAACCTCCATAATTTAATTATAGAGGTAGTTTAACAAGATGTGTTGTGTGGTGGTGTCGTTTAGTAATATTGTTTTTGAGTATTTTAGGATATTTCATTACTGAGATATCTACACCGTGATGATGTAGATTTTTAGTATTAATATTAA
>DAOVXU010000210.1 GCA_030635995.1 Arcobacter sp.
AATAATAACATGAGATAATTCTCCAGTTATTAAACTTAAAGTTATAGGAGTAGTATAATCAATATTATTATATAACTGAATATTATTATCTTTTAAAACTACATCTAAAAGCTTTAATGTTTTATCAATATCATCTTGCAATACAACATCTGCTAATACATAATCCTCTTTTATAAAATCTCTAAAAGTATTTATAGTATCAGATAGATACATAGCTTGCTGGACCATAGAATCTGTATATTTTTTAAATGCAGTGTCATCTAAAATACCCAAATCATGCTGCACTTGCATACCACTTGCACTTGTTGTAATTACACTAAGTGGTTGTCTCCATTGATGTGCGATATTTGCAATCATATCTCCTAATGATGACATCTTCATAGAATCAAATAATTTCTTTTCATTCTCAAGATTTTTTTCTATCTCAAAAGATATTTTTTCCTCTAAATTTTCATTTGCTGCTTCTAATTCATGAGAAGATACATTTACAAGATGCGATAATGCTTGCAATGTTGTAACCGAGGATACATTTTGATGCTCATTTTTAAGTTCTATATTATTACTTATATCTGATGATTCACTTAACGATAAAATAGTTAAAGTTTCATTTAAAAGTTTATATTCATTTTCAAATGTAAAAAATTCCCCATATGTAAAAAATCCTGCAACATTACATATTTTACTAAAATTTTGAACATCTATTGAAGCTTGAGTATCTAAAAATCTTCTTCTTGCCATACAAGAATATATAAATAAACTTTCAGATTTTTTATTTAAGGTATCGTAAGCTAAATTAAAAGCATCACCTAATAATTCACTTGCATTACCAACACCAAATCTAACAATTGCTCCTTCATTTACATTTCCTGCAAATACTAAAGAATCATCATCATTTCTAGCTAATACAGCCCTAGCAACATCAATATCACCATCTTGTATAATTAAAGGAAATTCTATACCAATACCAGGAAGTAAATCAGCAACCTCTTGCCCTAAATATTTTGCATAAAGCTCTACAGGCGTCATCCCATCAATTTCATATACAACACCCTTAGTTGATCGATTTACCGTAAACTTTCTTCCAATATTTTGCCAAGCAAAACTATACCCATTGTTTACTATTAAATCATCAGAATTTAAAGATACACCTACAACTGCATGTTGAATAACTTTATCTTGATAAATTATATAAGTACCCTCAAATGTTGCATTATCCCCAGATAATCCACCACTAACTATTATATTTGGTGCTTTTTTCTTTACACCATTTAATAACTCTTCCCCATTTATATTTAGTCCATCACCAAATAAAATAAAAACTTTACTATTTTCTTTCTTTAATTTAACAGCTATCTTTTTACCAGCTTCGTATGATTGGGAAGAATCAATATTATCAACATAATCAATAACAACACTACTCTTTTCAAAAATAGAAAAAGACAAAACTATACTATGAGTGATAACTTCACCCTCAAGTATTTCTCCATCAGTTGTAGCACCAATTATATTTGCATTAGGTACCTCTTTTAAAATATATTTTGATATATCTAAAAGAAGCTTTTCATCAATCTTACCTGAAAATATTTGTACTAATAAAGACTTTGAATATTTAATATCTTTATTTAAATTAAAAAAAGTATTCAAATCATCAAAATTACTAAAATTAACATTATATGTTTTCATAAATTACCTTAATATAATTTTATAATTAAACAGTATATAGAATAATTAATAACAATCATATTAATTGTAATAATATTGTATAGTTTTATTGATAATAATTATCAAAGTTCAGCTTTTACTAAGTTGATTATTGCTACCATACTAAAAATATAAAAAGGTATATTATGAAATTATCTGATTTATCAATCAATCAATCATCAATAATAAAAACTGTTAATAGCAATGATGAACTAAAAAAACGATTTTATTCTTTTGGTCTTACAAAAGGTGCAACTGTTATAGTTGAAGCAATTAGTTTAGCAAAAAATACTATAGAGATAAATATAGAAGATACCTCTATAGGTATGAGAATAGAAGAAGCAAAAACAATAGAAGTGGAAACAATAGAAGTGGGAAATACATTATGATACCAATGAGAATAATACTAGCTGGACAGCCAAATGTTGGTAAATCATCACTTATAAATGCTATGAGTGATTCACGACTTAAAGTTGGAAATTTTAGTGGAGTTACTGTTGAAAAAACAGAGATATGTTTTGAACATCATTGTCATCAAATAGAGATGATAGATCTACCAGGGACATATTCAATAAATGGTTTTTCACAAGAAGAAAAAGTAGCTAGAGATTATCTACTTGACGATAAATATGATGTTATTATAAATGTAATTGATTCTACACATTTAACACGTAATTTACTTTTAACACTAGAACTTTTAAACCTAAATAAAAAAATGGTAATAGCTCTAAATATGTATGATGAAGCTAAAAAGGATGGATTGACTATAGATGTAAAACAAATTGAAGCAATTACAGGTATACCCACTGTAGCAGTTTCAGCAAATACTAAAGAAGGGATTGATGAACTTCTTGATAAAGTACATACAATTTATGATGATAAAAATATATTAAAATCAAATATAACATATAGTGATACACTTGAAAATTCAATATTCCAAATCACAGAGTTTTTAGATAAAAAGAATTATAAATATAAAAATTTAAATAGTAGAGAGATGGCTGTTAAATTACTTATTGAAGATAAAGAATTTTTTAAAGAGATTCATGACAAACCAATATTTATGGAACTTCAACCTTTACTTATTAAGTCTTTAAAAAAAGTATATTCTTATTTTGAAACTAAAGATATTTCAGAGATACAAGCACAAGAATATCATTCAATAGCAAGAGGTATCAGAGCTGAAACAGTTACAAGAGTTGATAAAAAACAACCAAAAAGTTTAACAAAAAAAATAGATAATATCCTAATAAACAAATTTGCAGGGATTCCAAT
>DAOVXU010000252.1 GCA_030635995.1 Arcobacter sp.
AATCTACTGTTCCAAAATCATAAATTCTAGCTTCATTAACTAAACTTTGTGCCTCTTTAACTTTAAGTTTATTGGCTTTTAGTGTATTATTATTTTGAGATACAAGATCTAAAGTATCTTGAAAATTTACTATTTTTGAAAACAGTAATATTGGTAAAATTAATAAAAATATTTTTTCTCTAATCATTGGTCATTACCATTTATACCATAAAGAAACATATCAACCGTAGTATCAATATTATCTAGTAGATCAAACTTCTCATCTAACCAACTTTCTACAAAACCATCACTTAATCTATTAAAACAAATTGCCAATAGTTTATAATTTTGAGATTTATCATTTAATAATTCTTTTAAATTATCTTCTAAAAGCTTATATACTTTAGTCATTGGATTAGAAGTTCCTGAATATATTTTATGAAAAAATAAAGGATCATTCATAATATTAGATTCTACAGCTTTTCTTTTTTGTATAAAATATCCATATTTTAGTTTTAAAAATAGTTTTAAATTTTCTTTACCATTGTTAGTTTGAAGATTATTGAACTCTTCATAAAACTTATTAACTTGATACATAAGATACTCATAATATAAATTTTCTTTAGAGACAAATAGTTTATAAATAGTACCAACAGCTATATCTAAATCTTTTGAAATATCTGCTATTTTTGTATGCTCATAACTAATCTCTTCATAATATGTAGATATTTTCTCTAATATAAGTTCTTTTTTAAAATCTTTTAATTGTTCATTTATTTTTTTTGACATATATAAATCCCTTTATTTTAATATTGTACTAATATTATTCTTAAAAGTGAATAATATTCATTTTTAAGAATATAAAATATTTAATAAATTATTTTACACTGTTTAACTTTTTATATATAATCTATACTTATCTTATCACTTAAAGGACTGAGCAAGATTCCCAATAATAACATGCCATCCATCAATAATAATGAAAAAGACCAGCTTTATGGGCAGGGATATCATAACCGGAGGAAGCATCATCATACCTAAACTCATAAGTATAGATGCTACAATAATATCTATTACCAAAAATGGTAAAAATATAAGAAATCCTATCTCAAAAGCAGTTCTTAGCTCACTTATAATAAATGCTGGCATAAGGATTATTAAAGATGTATCTTCTATATTTTTAGGATTTTCTTCCCTTTTTATACGATAAAAAAGTGCTAAATCTTTCTCTCTTGTATTTTTAAGCATAAATTTTTTAAATGGAGATACACTCTTTTCAAGTGCCACATCATATGGAATAGTTTTTTCCATATAAGGTTTAATCCCTTTATCCCAAGCTACATCAGCATATGGTTGCATAATAAAAAATGTTAAAATTAAAGATAAAGATACAATCACTTGATTTGGTGGAGATTGTTGAAGCCCCATAGCTTGTCTTAAAAGTCCAAATATTATAAGAAGTCTTGTAAAACTTGTAGCCATAAGTAGTAAGCTAGGTGCAAGTACAAATAGAGCAAGTATAATTGCAATATTTATTGTTTTTACAAATTGTTCCGGCTGTTCAACTTGTGCTACTGAAAGATTTATAAGTGGTGCAGCATCAGCTCCAAATAAAGAGATAACACTTAAAAGAAAAACTAATAATATTTTAATTTTCATTTTTTTGATATTCTATATTTAATTTATAACAAAGCTTTATACCATATAAATATATTGTCCAAGATATATATATCCACAAAAATAAAAATAATAAAACACTAAGTGTCCCATAAATAGTTACATAAGTAGTATTATAAAGAACATAATATATAAAAAGAGCCTGTGTAACTTTTAATATACCTAAGGTTAAAAATGCAGATATCATAGATGCTTTGAGAGAGATATATTTATTTATAGATATTTTAAATAATACTGTCATAATAAACAATCCAAATACAAAATTCAAAATCATCTGCAACATAGGGAAATGTAGTAAAGAGGAGATAAAAGTAAATAAAACTAAGGATATAGGGATAAGTAACAAAAAACTTAAATATAAAAATACTAAGGATACAAAAGCTCGTCTTTTTGTTTTATGTATTTTACTTACTATATATGGGGCGCCGGCGGACCCTGGGAAAACGGA
>DAOVXU010000249.1 GCA_030635995.1 Arcobacter sp.
AACAATATCTATTTGTTTATTTTCTTTAATTTTCTCAATTGCTTCTCTACCATTTTTTGCCCGCACAACACTTGCCCCAAACTCACTAAGTGCAGTATCAAGGACAAATATATTTTTTATATCATCATCAGCTACTAGTATTGTCATATCTGTAAGATCAATATCATCTTCATATTGTACCTCTTGTTTATCCTCATCACATTTAACTGTATGTAAAAAATTATTTATCTCCCCTACTACTCTCTCTTTAGAATTTGCTGTTTTTAAAATAATACTATGAGCATATTCTTGTATCTTGTCCATTTCACCTTTATCAAGATCTTCTTTATTTGCATAAATAATAATAGGAAGTTTTGGATAATTATGTTTTATAAACTCACATACTTCACATGTGCCATTGTTAAATCCAAGAGCAACTACAACAGTATCGTAGTTGCCTTTTTTGATCTCATCAATAGCACTTTGTGATGTTGATACACCTTTTACATTTACACCTTCACCTATTAATTCTTTTAGGTCATCTCTATCTTTAATATTTTTTTCTACTATTAAAAGATCTTTTGTCTTTTTTTTATCATGACAACTAAGATTTTTTATCACTGATTCTATATCATCATTTAAAACAGGCTTTTGTGTATAACCTATTGCACCTATTTTAAAAAGTGTCTCATCTTTATCCCTACCAGAGATTATATGTACAGGGATATTTTGTAATTTAGAATCACCTTTTAGTTCTTTTAAAACATCTACCCCATCCATATCAGGAAGACCAAGGTCTAGCATAATCCCTTGAACATGATATTCTTTTGCTTTTTTTAATCCATCTTTACCATTTAGTGCCAATAAGCAATTATAACCTTTTTCTTTTATCCCCTCATAAACAGTTTTTGAAAAAATTTCATCATCATCAATTACTAAAAATGTATCATCAGTATAACTTATTTTATTACTATCATCTTCTATTGTTTTTGCTGATATATTTACAGCACTTGATAAATTGGAATTTTTAAAATTATTTGGTTTATCTATTTGCTTGTTTTTATCCTTGAAATTTGGAAGAGTAACTATAAATGAACTTCCTTTCCCTTCAATTGATGATAATGTAATCTCTCCACCCATCATTCTAGCTAACTCTTTACTAATAGATAAACCAAGTCCAGTACCACCATATTCTCTACTAGTACTACCATCTGCTTGTTTAAATGCTTCAAAAATAAGTTTTTGTTTTTCTGGAGGTATACCAATTCCTGTATCTGAAACACTAAATCTTACTGGTTTACTAGCATCAGAACTTCTTTCAAATTTAACTGTTACAGAACCATCTTTTGTAAATTTAAAAGCATTTGAAATTAAATTTCTTACAATTTGGCTAATTCTATCTTTATCATTTGAAATATAGTTATTAAATTCATCTTCTATATAAAAATCCAATCCTCTATCATTTGCCACCACTTCAAACATATCTTTTATCTCTGTTAAAAGATCGCCACTTTTAAATCTATCAATCACTAGTTCCATTCTCCCTGATTCTACTTTTGAAAGATCAAGTATATCATTGATAAGTCTTAGCAACTCACCACCTGATTTATTAATAGTAATTGCTTTTTGAGTATCTTTGTCTGTAAGATTTTTAGCTCTATTTTTACTTAGAAGATCAGATAACAAGATAATTGAATTTAGTGGTGTTCTAAGCTCATGAGACATATTCGCTAAAAATTCTGATTTATATTGGCTAGATTGTTCAATCTCATTTTTTGTTTTTTCTAAAGCAATATTTCTTTCTTTTAGTTCCTGTTGGGATATTGTTAATTGTTGTTGTTGCTCTTCCATATGTGCATTTGTCTCTTCAAGTTGTTGTTGCTGCTCTTCCATTTGGGCATTTGCCTCTTCAAGCTGTTGTTGTTGCTCCTCCATCACTGCATTTGTATCACCTAACTCTTTGTTGGCAACTTCACTTTTATCTAAAAGATTTTTAACTTCATCTGCTTGGCTTTTTATAGATATTGCTACTGATATAACCTTGTTTGCTTCATTGAAAAAAGCAATTGATCTATGGTCAAACAATTCAAATGATCCAATCTCTATTACACCAAATAAAATATCATTATATAATAAAGGAAATGTATAGGTATTTAAAGGTGGTTCACTTAGTGTTCCAGTTTCTATAACCATATGTTCT
>DAOVXU010000048.1 GCA_030635995.1 Arcobacter sp.
TAAATGAGAATAAAGAGATTTCAAGTATAAGAGGGATGTTGTTTAAATATAACAATATAACTTTATTGCCAATGTATCATCCTAGTTTATTGTTAAGAAATCCATCATTAAAAAAAGATGCAATGGTAGATTTAAAAAAAATTAAGTATTTAATGGAGTCATTTTGAATTATATTCTAAGTTGTCTATTGGTGATATTATTAGTTGGATGTCAAAATGAACCAATTAAAGATAATATTATAGTTAAGTATGATAAAAGTAAATTGGCTAAAAAAGACAAAAAGATTGAAAAACAATTAGTTGATGAAGTTGAAATTGATAGTCCCCTTTTAGCTATCGAGAGTATAGCAATAGTTTATGCCTCTAAAACTATAGGCAAATATGCAATAGAAGCAACAAATACAGCAATGACTCATCTAATAAGTAAAAAGAATAATTTTGAACTAAAAGTATTTGGGATAGAAAATGAAAATTATAAATCTATTTCAGAAATATTAAATTATTTGGAAAAAGAGGAGATTTCAAAAGTTATATTTATGATTACATCTTCAAATGTTAAAGAGTTATTTCGATGTGAGAATATTGATTATTTTAATCTATATTTACCTTTAGTGAATAATAGTTTATATGATGAATATCCTATAAATATTATATTTGGTGGGATAGATTATCAAAAACAATTTAAATTGTTAAAAGATATAGCAACTACAAATATAGTTGAAATTTATGATGATTCTACTTTAGGTGAAATGTTGCATAATAAGTTATATAATATGGAAAATAATATTTCAAATACTATTCAATCCTTAAAACTAATAGGTAAGAATCCTAACTATTCATATTTTTTGAGAAAGAATAAGATTATTAAAAATTCTACTATTATTTTAAATATGCCTATTATTAAAAGTTCTATTCTATTATCTCAGATTAGAGCAAATGAGATAGATGTAAAAAATATTTTAACCACACAGATTAATTATACACCTTTGTTGTTAGTTTTAACACAAAAAAAAGATAGAAAGAATTTAATTATTGCAAATATAATAGAGCGGTTACCAAATAAAATAGAGGCTATAAATACTTTATTGGGAAATGATATTTTGCATAATTGGGTTAATTTTTCTACAATTTTAGGTATTGAATATTTTATAAACAATCAAGAACTATTATTTGATAAAATAAATATAAATAATAATCAAATTCAGTATAATATTAATCTATTAGATGCTTCAGGATTTAATTTTAAAATTATCAATTAATTTGAGAAAAAGATATAAAATGATAAAATGTAAAAGATTATATTTTTTTAAGTTATGGAGAAAGCAATATGTATAGATTTTTAGGTTTTATAATGTTATTAATTATGGCAATTAGTGCAAATGCAACTGATATGAGTGATAAAGCTGAATATAAAGCAGACTGTTTAATACTTAAAGAGGAAAACTCTATAATTTGTAAGTATACACATAAACGAATAGATGAAGATAAGATTGTAAAATTTGAATGGATAGAACCAGATGGTACAATATCAAGAGTGAGAAGTATGTTTATTCCTGCTGGTCATGGCTCTATCTATGACTATAGATATATAAAAGGTAGAACAAAAGGTAGCTGGACTTTTAAAGTGACTGATGAAAATCGTGAGATAAAAATAAATTTCATTATTGAATAAAAATATTAATATTATTGGTTCAGGTGCTTCTGGATTGATATCTGCAATTATACTTTCCAAAAAAGGTTTTAAAGTTACTATTTTTGAAAAGAATAGTAAGGTTGGAAGAAAAATATTAGCTACTGGTAATGGAAAATGTAATATTTCAAATCAAAATTTATCTTTAGATAACTTTCATTCAACAATCAATACTTTTCCTACTTATGCAATATCTCAATTTAACTATAAAACTTTTGAAACTTTTTTTTCTAATTTGGGTTTAGTATTAATACAAGGTGATGGTACTAAAGTTTATCCTATGTCTTTACAAGCTTCAAGTGTGACTGATATTTTATATAATGAAGCTATTGCTAATGGTGTAGAGTTTATCTTTAATAGTTTTATTCAAGATATAAAATATCAAAATAATTTATATGAAATATTTTTTGAAAATAAGAGATATATCTCATCAGTATTAATAATAGCAACTGGTAGTTGTGCTATGAAAAAGCTTGGAAGTTCAAACAGTGGTTATGATATAGCTAAACAGTTTAAGCATAAGATTATAGAACCATTTGCCTCTTTAGTTCAGTTAGTAAGTGAAGATAAAGATATTCATAGATTAAGTGGTGTAAAAGTAAATTCAACTGTAAAGTTATTTATAGATAATAAGCAGATGCAAACTAAAAGTGGAGATGTTTTATTTACAAATTATGGAGTATCTGGAAATGCTATTTTAGATATAAGTCGTAATTGTTCATATTCTTTACTTAAAAATAAAAAAGTAAAATTAAGTGTAGATATTATCCCTGATATTGATAAAAATAAATTTATTAAAATACTTGAAAATAGAAAAAAATTATTGCCAAATAAAGAGATAAATTTTTTATTAGAGAGTATGATAAATAAAAAGTTAATACCTTTTATTTTTAATCGAGTAAAGATACCAACAATAAAACAATATATAGAGCAATTAACTAAAAAAGATTTGATTAATATAGTGTATCACTTAAAGAATATACAAATTAATATTAAAGATACAAAAGGGTTTGAAAATGCAGAAGTTGTAGCTGGTGGTATTGATGTAATGGATATTGACAATAAAACAATGCAATCAAAACTTCAAAAAGATTTATATTTTTGTGGTGAGGTTATGGATGTTGATGGTGAATGTGGTGGCTATAATCTTCATTGGGCTTGGGCATCTGGATATATTATGGCTAATTCTATAAAATTATAAATTAGATAAAAAAATAAATCCATATAAAGATTAAGTGTGTTAGAATTATGAAAATTAAGGAGATTTAATATGAAGATATTAATATTATTTATTATTACGATTACAAGTCTATTTGCATCGCAATTTTATGCAGTTGTACAACCTATAGATACTTATAGTGTAAAATCATCAGTTAGTGGTAGTGTGATTAAAGTGTATAGTGATATGGAAGCTAAAGTTGTTAAAAATAATTATATTATTAAAATCGATAGTGAAGTTGATAAAATAGATTTAAAGCAAAGTCAATTAAAATTAAATAATTTAAAAGCTATTTTAAAAATTGAGAAAGATACCTTAGATAGCTTTAATAGAGTCTCATCTAAATCAAAATTTGATAAAGATAATCAAAAAATAAAAGTTTTAAATATAAGTTTATCTATAAGTGATATGGAGATAAAAGTAGCTACTTTAAGTGATAAAATAGATAAGAAAAGTGTCAAAGTAAACAATTTATATATTGCTGAAATAATAGTAAAAAAAGGTGATTATGTAAATCCTGGAACAGCTCTTTATACTGCATATGATATATCAAAATCTAAATTAGAGATATTTTTACCAATAGAAAATGTAGAATCTTATAGTTCTAAAACAATATATATAGATGATAAAAAAACAGATTTAAAAATAAATAGATTACATAAAGTGGCAGATAGTAAACATATCTCTTCATATAAATGTGAGATAATTTTAGATACAAAACATAATTTTTCAAAAGTTGTAAAAGTAACATTTAAATAGGTAAATAAATATTTAAAGTGGGATATAAAGAACTTTTACTTACTAATAAAATAGTAAGACAACTTTCAATAATACAATTTGTAGCATATTTTGGAGCTTGGTTTTCAAATGTTGCTATATATTCTATGCTTATAGAATTTGAAGCAAGCCCTTTTTTAATCTCTTTGGTCGTTGCAACAAATTTTTTACCAGCTATTATACTTTCTCCTCTTAGTGGTTCTTTTGTAGATAGATTACCAATCAAAAAGTTTATGATATTTTTATTGACTTTAGAGATGACTATGACGCTATGTTTTTTACTTATAAATTCTATTGATGATATTTGGCTACTTATAATATTGTTATTTATACGAATGGGTTGTGCCTCAACTTTTTTTACAACAGAGATGAGTTTATTGCCTAAACTTTTAGATGGTGAATTACTCACTAAAGCAAATGAAATTCACTCTATGATTTGGTCATTTACATTTACAGCTGGTATGGCTATAGGTGGTTTTGTGGTATATAAATATGGTACAACAGTTGCATTTATTATTGATTCACTTTTCTTTTTTACAGCACTTATTATCCTTATTAATACCCATTTTGATATTGAACAATCAAAAAAGACTCAACATATTTTATTGGATATTAAAGATGGATTTCATTATTTAAAATCAAATAAAAAATTGATCCATTTAATACTTTTACACGCTTCAGTAGGGATAACTTCTTTTGATGCTTTGATTACACTTTTGGCTGATTATCATTATAAATATATTTTATCTGTCCCTTTAGCTATTGGAATTACAAATGCTACTAGATCTTTAGCCCTTATGATAGGACCTTTTTTAATCACAAATTGGATAAATAAAGATAGGTTATTTTATCTATTTATTTTTCAAGGAATTGCAATAATTTTATGGGCTATTTTGGAGCAAAATTTTTATATAGCATTATTTGGTATATTTTTGACAGGTATTGCCACAACAACAATATGGTCATATACATATGCAATGCTTCAAGAGGAGATAGATAATAAGTTTTTAGGTAGGGTATTGTCTTATAATGAGATGGTTTTTATGAGTGCAAATATTTTAACCACAATGTTTATAGGTATTGCCGCTTCATTTATAAGTTTAAGTGCAGTTACAGTAGTATTAGGCGTTTCATTTTTCGGTGTAGCATATTATTATAAAAGGGTATTTTTGTGAATGAAGATTTAAGTATAGATGAATTAGAACAAAGAGTTTTATTGTTAGCAATATATAAAGCAAAAAAAGATGAAACATTAAAAGATGTGTTGAATGTTATGGAGGAGAGTAGAGTTTTTACTGTAAAAGTGGGTAAGAAATATCTTAAAAATTTAAAAGAGTTAAACTATATAACTGATAGTGGACTTACATTTATTGGTATTGAAAAAGCGAAAGAGATTGAGTTAGAATTTAAGATTTAGATCTTAAATTCTTTTCAATGACTAAGTGGGTTAAAAACTTGCCCACTCATCTTCATCCTCATTATTTGCAATTATTTGTTTTGCAGGAGTTGCTTTTATAGTATTTTTAATCTCACTTTTGTTAGAAGACTTAACATTTACAATATCTACTTGTTTTTCAGTTGATATCTCTTTTGCTTTTACAGAATCTTTTCCAGTAAATTCTTTCTCATCGGCGTTTGTAACTATTAATTTAGCTAGTGTATCAGTATTCATTGCTATACTTTGTGTTTGTGAAGCTGTAGATGCATTTTGTTGTGTTTGCTGATCAAGTGCAGTAATGGCATCATTTATTTGTTCAATTCCCAGTTTTTGTTCTTTTGATGCCATCTCTACATCTGAAATTAGTTCAATTGTTTTTGATATATTTTTATTCAATCCCAAATATCCATCAATCATCTTATCTGCTATATCTTTACCTTTGTTTGCTTTATCACTTGCATTTTGAACTAAAGCTTTTATCTCATTTGCTGCTTCAGCACTTCTTGAAGCTAGATTTCTAACCTCTTGTGCAACAACTGCAAAACCTTTACCAGCTTCACCTGCTGTTGCTGCTTCAACTGCTGCATTAAGTGAAAGGATATTTGTTTGGAATGCAATTTGATCAATAATAGTTATCGCATCAGTTATAGATGTAACTTCTTGATTTATTTCATCCATAGCTTGTGTTGTTTGTGTTGCTAGGTTTTCACCTTCACTAGTTGACTTAGTTACTTTTGTAGCAAATTCTGCCATTTTTATTACATTGTTAGTATTGCTTGCAATATTTGATGTTACTTCTTCAAGAGCAGCTGCTGTTTCTTCAAGAGCAGCTGCAGCTTCATTTGAATTTTTATTTAGTATATCGACATTTTGAAGTAGTGTATCAGAACTACTATCAAGTGTTAATCCTGTTTGTTTATTATCAATTAACATCTCTGTGATAGAATTTCTAAGTTTATTTATATCGTTAATTAAAAGATCAAATACACCATCTTTTTCAACATTTTCAAGTTTTAGTTCATTTCTATAATCTAAATGTGCGTATTCTTCTAAGATAATATTTACATTAGAAAAATGTTGTTTTGTTGCATTAATCATATCGTTAACTGTATTTTTAAATACCTCTAGTGATTGATTTGATGTGTGACCCGATATAGTTTCACTATACCAACCTTTTTGAACTCTAGCCATAGTTTTACTTGCATTTTTGATTAGTTCGTTGTCTTCATTTATACCGTCTTCAATTGATTGTAGATATTTATTAAAATCTCTAGCAATTGCACCTAATTCCTCTTTCGTATCTAAATCTACTCTTGAACTAGTATCTTTAGTTGTAAGAAGATTGTTCACACCATTGTGTAAACTTTTAATTCCGCTAGTGATTGTTTTAGTTATTATTAAACTTAGTATTAAATATATGATAAAAATAAAAATTATAATAAGTAAAACTTGTGTTACTAAATGGGAAAGCGTATCATAGAATTTAACTTGAGAAATTTTACCTGTTTTTTTAAGTGAAGTATTAATATTTTGTATTTTGTCTTTTAATGCTCTCCATGGTTTTAATAATTTTTTAGTATCTTTTACTTGAAGTTGTTTTGTATTTAATGCTTTATTTACAGTATTATTAGCCATAAGAATAAATGTATTTAATTCAGCTTTTATTTTAGAGTAACATTCAGGCGAAACTTTTTTTAAGACATTTTCAAATTCATTGAATTTTTTAATACCACTCTTTACAGTATTTAGAGGTTTATGGTTTTTATTATTTAAAACATATACATTTGAAGCAGAATTTATCATTAGTCCACCTATTAATATGGATTTTAATGCACCCAATCCCTTATTTATCGACTTACTTTTTTCATATTCTGAGGTTAAATTATTAACCTGATTGCTAACTGTAATACCTATTATTATAAAACCTATTGTTGTAATAATGGTTAATATCCACAATTTTGATTTAATAGCTAAATTTTTCATTCTTATCCTTATATTAATTATATAAATTATATCATTTACAGACTTAACCACCATTAAAAATATAGTGTTAATTAAATATATGTTATATTTTGAATATGTATCGAAACAGTTTATTTGACAACCCTTTAGCAATCTTTTTATTATTTATTATTATTGTATTTACAAATATTATATTAACAGTACATTTTATATCTATACTTTTAGTAGGAGTTGTTTTTATAGCATTTATTCGATGTATGGAAAAAAGGTATTATTACTCTTTATCTTTAGTTATTTTTACATTTTTTATAATAGAAAATAATCAAGGACTAAAGATATTTAGCTTAGGGCTTTTATCTTTATTTATATATATATTTATAATTCCAAAATTAAAAACATTTTTAACTTCAATAAATCTATACACTTTTACTATAATTTTATTATTTTATTGTGGAATTGTCTTTTTATATTTATTTATTGGAGATATAAATATTGAATTTATTTCTAAGATTTTAGTAAATTATTTTATAGATATTTTTATAGTGAGTATATTGATATGAGACTAAAAGGGATTATCTATTTTATCGTTGCTATATGTATATTATTGCTTATTCGTGTATATTATCTAAGTATCAAATCCAATACATATTATGAAGAGTTATCTGTTCAAAATTATATTAAAGATATATATACAACTGCTCCAAGGGGTGCAATTATAGATAGAAATGGTATATATTTAGCTATAAATAAAATTGGTTTTAGTATAACTGTAAAACCACATATGAGAAAAAGAAAGAATATTGAAAACTTAAAAGAGATATTTCATCTTATTGAAAAGTATTATCCTCAATATACATATAAAAAGTTATTTAAAAAATATAAAAAACTAGATAGTGCATATAGACATAAATATATAAAAATGGTTGATTATATTGCTTATGATGATTTTTTCAAATTTTACTCTATTTTTAATTCAAATGAGCATATTGAGATAAAATCTGCAACAAAAAGGTATTATCCTTTTAAAGATGTTGCAGGGCATATTATAGGATATACAGGAAGAGTAAATAAAAAAGATATATCTAAAGATAATGATAAAAAGTATTATTCAACAATAGGAAGAAGTGGATTAGAGAAGTATTATAATAATAAATTACAAGGTACTTTAGGGGTTCAAAAGGTAAAGGTAAATGCTTTATATAAAGTGATTGATACACTTGATGAAAAATTACCACAAGTGGAAGATATAAAAACTACTATAGATATAAGGCTTCAAGAATATATTCATAAGGTTTTTGATAAACAAGCTGGTGCAGTTGTTGTTATGGATGTAAATAGTGGAGAACTTTTAGCTGCAAGCAGTTTTCCTGAATTTGATAATAATATTTTTGTAAATGGTATAAGTCATAAAGATTGGAATAAGATTATAAATGATTTTAATCATCCATTTACAAATAAGCTTGTAAATGGAAAATATCCCCCTGGATCTGTTATGAAAATGGGTGTAGCTGTATCATTTTTAGAAAATAAAATAAGTCCAAATTTTAAGGTGGATTGTAATGCTTCTTTGATGTTGGGTAAAAGAAATTTTAGATGTTGGAAAGAAAAAGGGCATAAAATAACAGGATTTGTAAAAGCTATAAGAGAGAGTTGTGATGATTTTTTCTATAAAGGTAGTTTAAAAGTTGGGATAAATAATATTCACGATACTTTAGATAGATTTGGTATCGGACATACTACTGGTGTAGACCAACCAAATGAATCAAAAGGGATAAATCCAAATAAGTTGTGGAAAAAGAAGAATTTAAATCAACCTTGGTATGTAGGGGAAACGGTTGTTTCATCTATTGGACAAGGATTTATTTTAGTTACACCTATGCAAATAGCAAGATATACAGCATCATTAGCTACAAATAAATTGCCTCAACCACATTTTTTACAAGATGATAGTTTGATAAATAATATTGATGTAAATGTATCAAAAAGAGATCTGAAGATTATTAGAAAAGGGATGTATGATGTTGCAAATACATATAGAGGAACTGCTGTAAATCATATAAAATCAAAAATTACAATCGCTGCAAAAACAGGAACAGCACAAGTTGTAGGTATTCCTCAATCTGAAAAGAAACGGATGAAAGAACATGAACTAGAATATTTCAATCGTTCACATGCTTGGCTTACAACTTATGCTCCATATGAAAATCCACAATATGTTGTAACTGTTTTAGTAGAACACGGTGGACATGGTGGTAGTGCAGCAGGTAAAATGGTAAGTAAAATTTATAAAAAATTAGATCAATTGGGGTATATTAAAAAGAATTAGATATTTTTTATTATAATTATTCTAACGCCTGAATTTAAAAACAAGGGGCATGGTCAAGTAAAAACTTGCTCTTTAATATTTCTATCTTCATGAGATAATAGTTCGTAATTTCCGCATTGTTGCCTTGTTTATCCTCCTCTAATTTGTTATCTTTCTAACAAGCTAGTTGATACCTTTGCTCTTCTTTTAGTCTTTCAGCTATCCAAACTTTTATTATTGATTGTCTAGTAACTCCAATTTTTTGAGCTTCTTGATCTAATAATAGTAATATATTTTCTGGAAAATCAACATTTATTTTTTTTGTTTTATTGACTTTTTTTTCAAAATCACTTAATTTTATAGATTTTGAAAAATCTAGGTATTGACTAATATCTTCACCATTATCAAATTTTTTGTCAAACTCTTTAGCTGTTATTGTTTGCATAATCTTTCTCCTCATTTTTTCTACATCTTCTTACACTTATAATTCTATAGTTATCATTTCTTATTGTAAATATAGCAACATAGCATTTTTGATTTAATTTTGAAATCATTGCATATCTTACTTCATTATCAGTAATATTTACAGGAACTATTATAGAGTTCTTGTCATTCCATAATAATTTAGCTTCTGCAAAATCAATATTATGTTTTTCTTTATTTTTAATACTTTTATTTTCATCATATTCAAAATTCAATTTTACGCTCCTTTGTATAGAAAAGATATATAAAGTATATTGTAATTATATTTAAAAGTCAAGTGCTAATTTCTTAAGATAACGTCTGACTTGAGATACTGCAAAAATTGGAAACACTTAGCCACCCAAAATGGTTTTACTTGGACACCTAAAACGGAAACACTTGGACAGTGATAATAGTTTTACTTGCTTTATTTGGATCCAATACCCATTGTCCTCTTGTATCGTCATATAACTCTATATCAGTCATAGAATATCTAAATTCTTTACTTATTCTTATAAAAACTGAAGGTTCCGTTATTGTAACTTGTTGCTTATTATAAGTTGAA